>CABXDP010000001.1 GCA_902511025.1 uncultured Gammaproteobacteria bacterium
TTCCAGTAATATGAATGATGGCGCGCTAAAGAGTAATTAATTTCTTCTTTTAAATCCTCTTTCAATGCGTTGTAGTTGAGCGAACCTGCCCCACAAATATCTTCATAATAGTAAATTAATTGTTTTTTTGTCATTTGCTCTTGGGCAAATATAAACCATCGTATTCTGTCATACTTATGACGATTTTTGTCATAGTACTGCTTGTCGAGGGATTCAAAAAACTCTTTATTTGAACTCATTAATAAATTATAGTTCAAATAGAAGTCCAAATCCTCTCTGATATGCTAGTGAGACTTTATTAATCAAACTAATCCCATTTTGGGTCCCTCCCCTATGTCTAGGTAAATGTGTAAGCGAGGGTGCTATTAATGCTTGCATCTAATTTTATTATATTGCTATATTGAACTATAATTGAGACTCAAGAATCGTGTCAATTAATGCCTAAACTTAACCTCTTTCTTAGCTCCAAAAACGCTGATATTAAGCCTTCTTTAGAGGATTTAAGGAAAGAGATTGGTCTTATTAGAAAAGAGCAAACAAAGGCACTTATGCTCCTCCTGTGCAATCTTTTAGCACACCCTAATCAATCTATTAGAGCCTCTCGTAAAACGTCAAGCATGATTAATAAAAGAGCCAATCCTCAAGGTGTAGGTTCACGCTCCATAGTTAGCTCTATGGATGCTCTAAATACACATGGATACATCATTCTTGAAATGGGTGCTTATTTAGATAACAAACAAACCACCATCAGCGCAACAACTAAGCTCATTGATTGGTTTAAAGCCAATCATTGGCACGAGGATGATATTGATATCTTTGATGGGCAGTATGTCAAGCTGCGGCTTAATGAAGATAAGAGAAGCTTTGTGGACTTCGAAGATACAGAATACTCCCTATGGCTGAGTAAAGAGCTTGAGCAGTACTCCAGCCTTCTTAATAAGTCAGACATCCGCCTGATGGATAAACATGGCAATATCGAGAAAGAGTATAAAAACCATTGTATTTCAAGAACCTTTATCAAGCATAAGAGCCACCCTACTAATGGTGAGTTTCTATTTGGAGGACGAATGGCGCCGCCTTGGGTTAATCTCTCTAAAGAACAAAGAAAAAGAATCCTCATCAATGGTGAAGCTACTATAGAAATAGATAGACCCGCGAGTCATGTTAATGCGATGTATGAAGTCATTACAGGACAGCCTTATTCAGATGGCTATCCATACGACTTAAGCATCAATGGTAGCTTAGTCCCTAGGTATGCATTCAGCAGGTAGCTTTCTGTAAGCTCATAAAATGAAAGCTTATTCACTTTATTGCCGTAATACAAATGTATTTCCCTGCTCCCTTTTAGCTCACTAATGAAGGCTTTAGCTTCTGGTTTACTACTAAAGGTCTTGCTAATTGCAGGTAAGTTTTTATTACGGATTAATACTCTGTATGAATTGCCTTTCTTATTGCTTATCTTTTGTATAGTTGCCATATGAAATCTCCATGTAATTGTACGAAAAATGTACGAAATACATTATTTCATGGGGAGGCAATCTTTAGAAAGGTTGTTGGGATTGGTGCGCTCGAGGTGATTCGAACACCCGACATTCGGCTTCGGAGGCCGACACTCTATCCAGCTGAGCTACGAGCGCAATGATTAGTTAATACGCCGCAGTTCATTATTACTAAAGGTTTTATACTTTTTGCTCATATAATCTCACATTAAGTGTGAGTGTGATTATATGCAATATTTAATGGCTTTAGACCTAACTTTACTGCATTTGCGAAATGTGGCTTAGGTAAGCTTTTCACTAATCGAAATGAAAGGCAAGCCATTATTCATGTACCCTGTAGAATCTTTATCAGCAACCCGGTGATACTTAATGAAATTAAATAAGTGATAATGTTATTAAGTATTTATTGAGCATATTCTACGCATGTAAAGCGCTTAACCTGGATGGGCATTAAAAACTTTAGCTGATAGCAATGAGAGGAGAAAGCCTAAAACAGCATATAATAAAAAACCAAAAAAAATTATTATTAGCGCAATACCGACTCTGCGAAACTTAGTGAGTTTAATTAGTAATAGTCCAAATACAGGTACTAATAAAAAACCGATGGCAAATGGGATAGGAATAAGAAATTCTATCATTTGCTTAGAAAAACTCTCTTTTGTTTTAAATTTATGAGTTTACTCATTGCCATCACCAACGTAATTAATGTTTATTTCCCCATCATAAACTTCATAATCAAGTTTATTGGGGTTACAACATACTTCACAATCATATATTTCAGAGTTATTGCCGTTAAAAGATGTCCCAACTTCTAATGAAACTTCAAACTGTTCAAAACAAAAGAAACAGGTAATTATTTTATACGTCATCGTTCAAAAGACTTAAATATACTATTAATGTCGTCAATAAATTTTTTTAAAGTCATTAAGAGTCTTTTAATAAAAGCTAAGACAAACATGTGTCTTCATTCTCACAGCTGAATACATAAATTTCGCCCTGATTTTCTATTTGTATACTTTCAATATCACAAAAACTAGATGAGTGGTATTTTCTGAAATCCACATCCTGGCAATACTCTTCAATCACATCCTTCATATTACTGACAAAGTATTTATCTTTAAGGTCGTTGAGGTAGATAAACAGAACAACTAGAACAGGTAAAAGGAAGTATAGAGCCTTCTTCTGCTTGATCACAGATAGGTTGGTCTGCTCTTCTGTCCAATTGTTATTCATTCATATTTTGTATTTTATTCATTAAATCTTAGCAACGACATGAAGTTTAGAGTTTATTGTTAGTCCGCTGTAAATCTAATTTTTACCTCATTATTGAACAAAGCCTCATTTGAGGGGAGAGGAATAGGTGATGATCTGAAGACGGCTCTCCTAATTGAGCTACCAAAGGACTGAGATATACTTTTAGACAGAGTTTGATTCTCAGTATTACCAGAACTGCAACCTAAAATTTTGACTGCCTCAACTGCACCATTATCTGCCTGATTAATTAAAACATCACAAAACCAGCTTTTTTCAGCATCATCATAACGCCAAAAAGACCTAATTTTTTCTTTTACAGTTCTCAAATAAGATGATTTAAGAGCTTTTAGTTCAGGAGTCATCTCGATATCATCTATCTGAAGTACACTCAGACTACTCTCATTTTCAAGCGCTTCATTTCTTTTTGTTAAAGCCTCAATTCGAAGAGTTTTCTGCTCAGGACTTAGTCTAGACATTTGGCAAATGAAGTTGAGTAGGACTTCAAAACCAGTATTGGGCTGGTAGTACTCCCAGGCACCGTTGATCTCTCTTTCTACGCCTTCACCTTCCCCCATTGGAAAAGAGTATCTAGTTCGCTTGATTACTCTAAATCCCTTTAACTTACAGTCACCCTGGGCATAGGTTTTCTCACTGCCTTTACCCCAAGAGTCTAGATACCACCAATATATGTAGCCATCTTTTTCTATTAAAGTATCAAAATCAATAAATAAAGAGGCATTATTTCCTGGAAGAACTTTAGTCCAATCCGCATAGGAGTTAAAAGAGACCAAAACAGAAAGAAGTAGAATTATTTTTTTCATATTATTTGCACCAACTCAATTTTTTGCCGCCCTTATATCTGTAAGCCAGATCATTTTCTAAAAGCTCTTTCTCAAGACTTACTCCATCAATAAACACTTTGGCGACAACCCTAAAGTATTTACCTCTTTGAATTTCATTAAGTTTTATTTCTTTTGCATTAAATAGCTTATCTCTAACAAAATCCCTAGCTAGAATTGCCACATCATTTTCATATTGACACTTCCCTTTAATTTCAGGGGTGTCAACTCCTTCAAGTCTTATGGCAATGTTTTTTCCAACAATAGGAGATAGAGAGTCAATATCAACTCTAAAAGTATCGCCATCATAGACACTTATGACTTTGGATACTAATACTGATCCAAACTGATTTGCGGCCATAGAAGACTCAACACAAAGACAGAATGTTATTAAACAAATTTTTTTAAATGACATCATTTGGATTAGAATGGATTTATTTTTTCATTCGTGATTTTATCGAACTCTATAAAAGTTACAATGCTCTTCATAAAAACTCTATTATTTCTTCATAATTAATAAATAATATATTAGTACAATTTTGACTTTTATTAAATAACTTATCACTTTTAAGATGACTAATTTAAATTTTATTTCTAAAACCTTATGTATTGCCCTAAGTTCAGTTTTTTTGTTTTCTTCTCCTTCAATAGCTGATGATGACAATTACTCACCTCTCGATTCTCCCTCTTTCTTCGAGGGGCTTAATACTTTTACTGCGGTTTTCTCTCAAATCAAACAAATGTATGTTGATGAGATAGATGATGAAACCCTATTTAATAATGCAATTAGGGGTCTAATTGAGGGTTTAGATCCTCATTCAAGCTATCTTGAGCCTGTTGCTCAATCAAAGGTAAGTGAGAGCACTATGGGCAAATTTGGAGGCCTTGGAATAGTTATTGGAACCAAAGGTGATTACATTGAAGTTGTTTCGCCTATTGATGATACGCCGGCTTACAGAGCGGGTCTCAAGGCGGGAGATATTATTCTACAAATTGGTGACCAAAATGTAAGCCAAATCAATCTTGAAGAAGGTGTGAAGTTAATGAGGGGCGCACCAGGTACAACAATTAAGTTGACTATAGGCAGGCCAGATATTGCCCCATTCGTTGTAGAGATTACCCGCGAAGTCATAACAGTCACTTCTGCAAAAGGACTTCTTCTCGAAGAGGGTATTGGATATCTAAGAGTTGCTCAATTCCAAAGACCTACAGCCGAGGTTGTAGAAAAGATTATTGGAGATTTAGTAGAAAAGAATGAGGCAGATCTTGATTCACTAATTATTGATTTAAGAAACAATCCTGGTGGATTATTAGATTCTTCAATCGATATTTCAAATCTATTTATTGATGAGCCGGGCATTGTTGTTTACACTGAAGGTAGAACGCCAAGCTCAAATATGTCGTTCCCAACCAAACCTGGTGATATATTGAATGGGGCACCTATTGTTGTGCTCATGAATGTTGGCTCTGCGTCAGCCTCTGAGATTGTAGCTGGGGCTCTCCAGGATCATAAGCGTGCAATTATTATGGGAGAGGAGTCTTTTGGTAAAGGCTCTGTGCAGTCAATGATGGGTCTTCAAGATGGCTATGGTCTTAAATTAACCACAGCAAGATACTTTACGCCTTCTGGCAGGTCTATTCAGGCCAAAGGGATATCACCTGATATTGAACTTGATAATATATCTCTGAGAGGTGATGATGAAGAAGAAGAGTCGATAGATTTCAGTTCGCAGGAAAAAGATCTTAAAAACTCTTTATCTGCCCAGGACGAAGAAGAGACAACTTCAGAGGATCCAACTGAGCTGAGCCCAGAAGAAATCTTAAAGTCTCAGGATGAGATTACAGATGCACGTGATCAGGAGTTTGTTGATTTGTTGATGGAAGACTACTATGTCCATGAAGCTGTCAATGTATTGAAAGCACTAAGGATTTATAAGAATAAATAATATAAAAGCCCTCTATCTTAGACAGAGGGCTTTTTTTTAATTGAAGCCACCTATTCTATTGAATTGCATAGTGTTGTAATTCCAGTCCCAGTGCATCCAGATACCAATTGCTCGTCCAATTATGTACTCTTCTGGAACAAACCCCCAGAAACGAGAATCACTACTGTGTGCGCGATTATCGCCCATAACAAAGTAATGCCCTTCTGGAATCGTTATTTCTGGTATACCTTTTGACTGGCCATTAGGATTTAAAAGCACCTCATGAGGCTGTGAATCCATTAATTCCTGGACAAGCTTATAATTATTCATCGCTTTTCCAGAGTCTACTCCAAGGTAGGGACCAATATTTTTAAGTTCTAACACTTCACCATTAACGATCAGTTGATCCTCGCTGTATGAAATCACATCTCCCGGTGTTGCAACAATACGTTTAATAAAGTCAACACCTGAATATCCAGGATTTTTTTCATAATTTGGGTACCTAAATACTATAACGTCACCTCTATTTGGTTTTGAGAATTCAACAAGTTTAGTGTTTGTAATTGGAAGTCTGAAGCCATAATCAAACTTGTTTACCACTATAAAGTCACCTGTTAAGAGAGTTGGCATCATAGAGTTTGATGGGACACGAAACGGTTCAAAGATAAAACCCCTAAAAACGAATACTAAAAGTAGAACTGGAAAAAGTTCAATCGACCATTGGACAAGCTTAGGCCTGTGATTGTATTTTTCAGATTTAGAGAACTTTAAAAAAATAAGAAAGTAAGCTATCCGTCCAAATTTAGATTTTTCTTGAACTGTATCTGAAACTGAGTCACTTGTTTCTTTTGACAGAAAAAGGTCAATTAAAACAATAGCAATGGCAAGAATCATTGCAATAAAGAGCCATGACAGAACATCCCAGGCAAAGAAAGGCTCTGCGTTTTTTAATACTGCTTCGTATATAGACATAGGAATAGAGCTATTTTTTTAAAGGGCGTATTATAACAACCTAGTGCTTCTAGTGCTTGCCATAGTGACTATCCTACTTGTTTAATGCTCATCCCAATTGAGTTTGCTAACTTAACAAAGTTAGGAAAAGAAGTTTTAACGTTATCAACTCCCTCAACCTCTATGTCAAATTTTGATCTCACAGATGCAATTGCAAACGCCATAGAGATTCTATGATCGTAATGAGATTTGATAGAGGAGGCTTGCTTAGTGAACTCTCCGCCAAGAATACGAATTCCATCTTCCAAAACATGATTTTCTATTCCTAACGAGGTGAGTCCATCAGCCATGACTTGTATTCGGTCTGACTCTTTTACTCTAAGTTCTTTTGCACCTGTGAGGACTGTTTCACCTTCTGCACAGCAAGCAGCAATGAACAAAACAGGAAATTCATCTATGGCAAGTGGAACAAGATTTTCAGGAATTTGAATCCCTTTGAGGTTTGATGAGGCAACCTTTATATCGGCAATCAACTCTCCTGCCTGAAGCTTTTGATTAAATAGTTCAATATTTCCACCCATTAACTTTAGAATATCGATGACTCCAGTTCTAGTTGGGTTTATATTGACTGAATTAAGAGTTATGCTAGAGTCTTTTGAAATACAGCCTGCAACCATAAAAAATGCTGCAGAAGAGATATCGCTCGGCACCTCAATATCACAACCCTGTAATGAGCCACCGCCTAATAATGAAATTCTATTGTTTGATGATGTGACATCATAGCCAAAGCCTCTAAGCATTCTCTCTGTATGATCTCGCGATATTTCATTCTCGATAACTGTAGTTATACCTTCACCATATAGGCCAGCCAAAAGTAGGCAAGATTTAATTTGAGCAGAGGCGACTGGAAGAGTATATTCAATACCAGATAACTTGCTTCCACCTTTAATTGTCAATGGTGGTCTTGAATCATCTCCAAATATGTCAGCTCCCATTTCTAGAAGCGGGTTAATGACTCTTCCCATAGGTCTTGTTGATAGTGACTCGTCACCGCATAGCTCTGAGTCAAAATTTTGAGCACTGAGCAGACCCGACATTAAGCGAATTGAAGTTCCTGAATTTCCCAAATTAAGAGGTTTTTTAGGTTCCTTTAAACCTCTCATACCTACACCATGTATGACGACATTTGATCCATTCCTTTCAATTTGAACCCCCATATCCCTAAAAGCATTCAAAGTCGCAAGGCTATCTCCACCTTCCAAAAACCCTGAAACCCTTGTCACACCCTCGGCAATAGAGCCTAGCATAATTGATCTATGAGATATTGACTTATCTCCAGGCACCTTAATTGAGCCCTTTAATGGCCCAGAATTTGATGTTAAAAAGTTTGACATTAGAGAGCTATCCTAACCATGAATCCCGAGTTTTTTTTGCTGTTGTAAATAAGTTCTCTAGCTTTTTACTATTTTCATCTCCAATAGCTTCCAAAAGGTCATTGAGAGTCGATTGATAGCCTTTCAAGTGGCAAATGATTTGATCTTTATTGTGAAGACAAATATCACGCCACATAATTGCATCTCCAGATGCAATTCTTGAAAAATCCTTGAATCCACCACCCGCGTATATCGAAGCTGTCGGATTTTGATTTACAAGATAGTTCACTAGAGAAAAGGCGAGCATATGAGGAAGATGTGATGTCATCCCAAGTAAATTATCATGAGACTCTGCGCTCATAAAATCTACCTCTGCGCCGACACCTTTCCACAACTCCTCTATCACTTGAATAGATTCAGAAGAGTTATTTTCTTGAGGTGTTATGATGACTTTCTTGCCATCAAAAAGCATTGAATCACTCACTTCAAAGCCGCTTCTTTCTTTTCCAGCAATTGGATGAGCTGGAATAAAGCAGTTTGACTTAACTTTTAATACATTATGAACAATATTAACTATATCTGTTTTAGTGCTTCCAACATCAGTGATAATGACATTATCATTTACAAGTGGCTCAATCTCTCCAAGTATGCTTTGAAATGTTCCTACTGGAGTGGCAATGACGATAATTTCAGCGCCAACGATAGCCTCTTCAATGCTAGTTGAAAACTGATCTATTACATTTAATTTTTGAGCATCTTTAAGGCGAGCTTGGTCTCTTCCATAGCCAAAAACAACCTTTGCTAAATTTCTTTCTTTCAAGCTTCTTGCAAGAGACCCTCCAATTAGTCCAACACCAATTATTGTTATCTTATTAATCATAAAACTTTCTTAAGAGCTTCAAGTAAATGATCATTTTCATTTGGCGTACCAATAGAAATTCTGAGATAGTCTTTCATTTCAACTGGACGCACTATAACTCCTTCTTTCAGAAGACTATGATAAATACCCATGGCATCATCAAATTCAACTGCTATAAAGTTTGCAAATGAAGGAATATAGTTTAATCCGAATGCTTCAAATCCGCTCACTAGCTGATTATAGCCATCAGAATTCATTTTTACTGAGTCTTCAAGGTATTTATCATCACCAAGTGCAGCGATTGCAGCCATTTGGGCTGTGTGATTGACATTAAATGGCTCCCGAACTCTGTTTATATAGTCTGCAATTAGAGTGCTACAAATCGAGTATCCAACGCGAAGACCTGCGAGACCATAGGCCTTTGAAAAGGTTCGAGAGATAATAAGATTTTCAAACTCATTTAACCAGCTAATAGCTTGATCATCTATATTCAAGTATTCAAAATAGGCTTGATCTAGAACAACCGGAATATTGCTAGGAACTTTTTTTAGGAAGCTATAGACATCTTCATCACTTAAAAGAGTGCCAGTTGGGTTGTTAGGATTAGCAACAAAAATAAGCTTTGTTTGATTAGATATTAGGCTCAGCATTGCGTCTAAATCATGGCCAAATTCATTTGCAGGAGAAACCACAGCAGTTGCCCCTAATGCCTGAGTCACTAGAGGGTAAACAACGAATGCATATTGAGAAAAAATGACCTCATCACTGTGCTCTGAAACAAACACCCTCGCTATGAGCTCCAAAAGCTCATTTGAGCCATTACCTAAAGAGACCATGCTTGATGAGACTCCATGTTTTTTGGCAATCGCTTCTTTAAGCTCAAAGCAGTTGCCATCAGGGTAGCGATTTAGATTAGACAAAGACTCATTGATGGCTTTCTGCACTTTTTGACTAACACCTAGTGGATTTTCATTGGAGGCCAATTTGGAAATTTTTGAAAGTCCAAGCTCTCTAGCAAGCTCTTCTATCGGCTTTCCTCCTTGATATGGACTCAAGCCAAGAATTGATTCACAAGCATTCATAAAACAGCAACCGGGTAGGACCCAAGTATCTCCAGCTTAGAAACTCTAGATTCAATTTTTGTGATGGCATGTTTGACGTTATCTTCAACTTGATGCCCTTCTATATCAATGAAAAAGAGGTACTCCCATTTGACTCCTGGGATTGGATGCCTTGCCAATTGAAGCATATTAATCTTATTTTCTTTGAAGGGCTCTAATAAGTCGAAAAGTGCGCCTGCCTCATGTTTTGTAACAACCAGTAACGAGGTTTTGTCATTGCCACCTTTCGGTACTTCATCCTTACCAATGACTATAAATCGAGTCACGTTGCCTGCGTTATCTTCAATATTTTTGGCAACCCTCTGAAGTCCATAAATATTTAAAGCTACCTTTGATGCAATAGCAGCTGCATTGGGCTCATCCTTAACCATTCTAGCCGCTAGCGCATTAGAGGCTACAGGTCTAAGCTCAGTATTGGGATAGTGATTTGCAAGCCACCTATGGCATTGATCCAGGGCTTGCTGGTGAGCATAGATTACTTGAATCTCTTTTGATTGATCTTGCATCATCAAGTGATGCGCCACAGCAATCTCAACCTCACCACAAATATTTAAATCATGACTATAGAGCATATCAAGAGAAGTGCCAATGACACCATTAGAGGAGTTCTCTATTGGAACAACGCCATATTGGGCGTTATCCGTCTCAACCTGATGGAAAATCTCATCGATTGTCCCACAATCAAGCGGAGAAACCCCATGACCAAAGTGCTTAAGAGCAGCTTCTTGAGTAAATGTACCCTCAGGACCTAGAAATGCAATTTTTAAAGGCTGCTCTAGAGCTAGACACGCCGACATGATCTCTCTAAAAATAAGAGCAATATCTTTATCTTTAAGGAGACTTTTGTTTCTTTTAATCACTTTACTGAGAACTTCAGCCTCTCTCTCAGGGCGGTAAAAGGCGGTTTGTGCATTAGACTCTTGCTTTACCAGAGCGACCTCTGCAGCAAGGTCTGCACGCTCAGAAATTAGAAGCTGAATCTTTTGATCCAGTTCATCAATTTCTGACCTTAAATTTTGCAGTGACCTACTTTTCATTAGTAAAGCTATTGTTTTATGTTTTGGGTGTATTTTACCTAAGACTTAATATACTTCAAACCATTGTTATTATTATGTTTGGGAGTGTAAAAGAAATTAAGATATTAACTATTGCGCAATTTATAAAAAAAGATATAATCTGATTAAATTTGATGACGGAAGTTGGTGCGATTCCAACGCTGCCCTCGCAACGGTGTTTCTTCTAGATGAGTCCGATACGTATCAGATTGTTTTACTTAATACTACGATGGGTGGTGAGTTAAGGATTCATAATTGTTTGACTCTTTATCTCTCAATCCCTCTTTAAATTTTTTTTTATTTATAAGGGGTCATAATGTTTAATAAAAAGCTACTTCTTGCTGTCTCTTTTTCAGCGCTTGTGTTATCGCAGCCTTCAAACGCTGTAATCGGTCCAATCAAAATTACTTTAAATCCTACTGAGCTATCTTCAAATTATTTTAATGATGTCGATACGTATGCTCCTTTCTCATCAGAGGTTTATACTCAGAGTGATATTAAAAATTCTAAAGCTACAAATATTTATGATTTTTTATCACAAAATACCTCGCTATCACTTGCTCCATCGTCTGGAAATAGATTTTCTAAAAAAATCTCCGCTCGTGGTTATGGTTTAACTATTGGGTCTCATAATCTTGTTGTTACGCTCAATGGAAGAAGATTAAATAACATTGACACTAGCGGCCCTGCAATAAGTGAAGTAAACATTAATGACATAGAAAGAGTCGAAATCACTAAAGGAAGTGGTTCAGTAATCTATGGAGATAGTGCCATGGCAGGAGCAGTTCATCTTTACACTAAAGAGAACTTTGAGACAAAAATTTCAACAACCCCAGGTAATTATGGTTTAGTTCAAACTTCAGCATCTGTTGGAATTAATGATGAAAAAATTAATGTAAATCTTTCGATGGAAAGTTTAAAGCATGGTGGATATCATGTAGCTGGCCCTGATGGTAATAAAGATAAGGGTGAGCAAACCAAGTCAAGCGTGGGTGCAGCTTACACTACTGATAATGGAACGGTAATATCGTTAGATATTTCTAGAGATAGTTCTGATACAAGATACCCAAGCTATCTGACTGACGCACAATTTGATGCTGACCCCTCTCAAAATGGAACTGGAAATAACTACACCTTCCGTGAAGCTGAGTCTTCGACAACAAATTTAAAAATTAAGCGTAAGTGGGGAAATAATTTTGAATTTACAACCAATCGATCAGCAATTGATAGAGAAAGTCAAAATACTTATTGGTATTCCTCTGGAACAGTTGATAAGTACAAATATGATTACAACAGTAATGATTATTTACTTACTTATACAAATGGAAACATCAAGATAGATACTGGTGTCAATATATTTGACGGCAAAAGAACGGTCACTTCTACAACTGCAAGTTCAAGAAATACTACATCTAAAGAAAACCTAGGTATCTTCTCTCAGCTTCAATACTCAAGAGATAACTCTGTCTTTATAATTGGCGCTCGTAATGAAAAAGTTGATTATGAATACAATCCTGAGTCAGGTAGTAAACTCACTGGAGAATATGATTTAAATGCTTTTGAAATAGGTGTTAATAACAGTTTGAGTCCCAATACCTCCGTATTTGCGAACTACAATCATGCATTTCAAGCACCTTTGATTGATAGATTCTTTATATCTGCATCATGGCCAGCAACTGGTCAAGTATTCAATGGCTTTGTGAAACCTTCTAAGAGTAAAAATATAAATTTTGGTCTAAATCATCTAACAAACAATTCAAAAACAAAACTGGCGTTATATCGATCAAACGTCACAGACGAAATGTTCTTGTGTAAATCTAATGCGGCTTCTGACTGTGGACAATTTGGAGAGAATCTCAATCTTGATAAATCACATAAGCAAGGCTTAGAGCTTCAAAATAAATATGTTTTTAGTCCAAAATGGTCAACAGATTTGAATTATGCTTATACAATTGCAAAAATAGATTCTGATGATAAAGGTAATGGTGCACTGAATGGAAAAACTAATCCAATGACATCTAAGCATAATATCTCAGCTTCAGTTATTTATAGCCTTAATGATAATGCGAACATGATGCTAACTCAGAAATATCGCAGTAAGGCTTTTGCTGAAGAGGATTATGCAAATATATTTACAAAAAAACAGTCTGAATACAACTCAACAAACTTCAACTTTTCTTATAGTCCAAATGAAGACTTAAAGTTTAATTTTGATATTGAGAATTTATTTAAAAATAGTTACGGCACCCGTTTGAGAGATGACGTCATCTATCCTGGAAACTCTACTAGAAACATTAAAGCAGGGCTTACTTATAAGTTTTAATGAAGTATGATGAGTTCATAACATGATTGAAAGTAATTATAAAAAGCGCATGCAGCGCAAAAAGGAATATATTGATTCTAGGATTGATCAAGCCAATATCGATAAGGGAATCATTGTTCTTCTAACAGGCAATGGCAAAGGTAAATCATCCTCAGCAATGGGCATGATTTGCAGAGCCTTGGGCTATGATATGAATGTTGGTCTTGTTCGTTTCTTGAAAGGAGACCAGCAAACAGGAGAAGACTTGTTTTTGGAGAATCACCCAAATATTATTTCTGCTCATATGGAGAGTGGATTTACTTGGGATACTCAAGACAAGGAGCAGGACAAGATTAAAGCAACTGCAACCTGGCATGAAGCAAAGCAATTTCTATCTAACCCAAAGATAGCTGTTGTAGTTCTTGATGAAATTACTTACATGATTAACTATAAGTATCTCGATGAGAGTGATATTTTAGAAACCTTACAAAATAGACCAAAAGATCAGCATGTTGTAATTACGGGAAGAGCGGCTAGCCAAGGCTTAATTGACGCTTCAGATACAGTTAGTGAGGTTGAAGATATAAAGCATGCTTTTAGAGCCAATATTAGAGCCCAAAAAGGCATTGATCTATAGTTACTAGCTATTTTCAAGCAAATACTGAATCGCTTGATATAGGTACCCTACTGAGACAATTTTCAAGCCTTTAATGCTTTTCTTTGGGTGATTACCCTTGGGAATGATAGCTACTTCAAATCCCTGTTTTTGAGCTTCAGATAGCCTTTCTTGGGCGTTGTAGACAGGTCTTACTTCACCAGTTAAGCCAACCTCGCCAAACGCAATCCAATTATTTGGAATTACCTTGTCTCTTAGGCTTGAAACAATAGAAAGCATGACAACTAGGTCTGATGCAGTTTCACTGACCTTAATTCCACCAACCACATTAATAAAGACGTCTTGATCAAAGGTTGATATTCCAGAATGCTTATGAAGAATGGCTAACTGAAGAGCCAGTCTGTTTTGATCAAGGCCAACGCTAACTCGCTTTGGAGTAACATTGGACTGGTCAACTAATGCTTGAATTTCAATTAAAAGAGGCCTTGTAGCCTCCCTAGTGACCATCACCATAGACCCTGAGGATGGGTTTTCTTGATTTGATAAAAAAATAGATGAAGGATTGCTTACTTGCTTAAGACCCTTCTCACCCATTGCAAAAACGCTTATTTCGTTTACTGCTCCAAAGCGATTTTTTACCGCCCTAATAATACGATAACGGCCTCCTGCATCACCCTCAAAATAAAGAACTGCATCAACCATATGCTCAAGTATTCTTGGTCCCGCAAGCGCTCCACCCTTAGTTACATGGCCAATCATCAAGAGAATCGTGTTCGTTTGTTTAGCATATTGAGTGAGCTGAGCAGCACAGTCTCTAACCTGAGTTACTGAACCGGGAGCTGACGTTGAAAGGTCAGTCACCATGGTTTGAATTGAGTCAATGACAATGACTTTGGGCTGAACATCCTTCGACAGTTTAAGAATTTTCTCTAAGTGTGTTTCACCAATAAAAAGAACATCCTCCTTAATTCCAATTCTAACTGACCTTTCACTCACTTGCTCTGCAGACTCTTCTCCGCTCACATACAGAGTGGTGTTTGCTTGATTAAGAGCTGATAAGGCTTGAAGAATCAGAGTCGACTTACCAATACCAGGATCACCACCAATAAGGACAACAGATCCATCAACTAGGCCCCCTCCAAGAGTTCGATCGAGCTCCGTGAGTCCAGTTGAAAGTCGGTCTTTGTTTTGAGATTTGATTTCTGACAAGTGCTGAACTTTAGATGCTGGAAGATCTTTAAGACTCTCAGGCTTTGAAGCTGTTACCTGGGATATGACAACCTCTTCCAGAGTATTCCATGCCTTACAATCTAAACACTGGCCGGCCCATTGATGTTGGGAAGCTCCGCATTCTCGGCACACAAACTCAACTTTTGTCTTTGCCATAAGCTTACTTGTTCATTAATTTGTCAATTTCGCTTTTGAATGCCTCAATATCTTGGAATTGCCTATAAACCGAAGCAAAACGAATGTATGCAACCTCATCGAGCGCTCTAAGCTCTTCCATTACCCACTCACCCAAGGTTGACGAAGGAACCTCTCTGTCATTCTGGGCCATCAGCCTTCTCTGAATCTTTTGAATGGCAGTTTCTATTTTTGAGATTTCAACAGGTCTTTTTTCAAGAGCTTTCAAGAGCCCTGATCTAAGTTTGTCCTCACTAAAGGTTTGTCTTGAATCATCGCTCTTAATAAGTCTTGGGAGATTCAAATCAACGGTTTCTCTTGTTGAGTGCCTCTCACCACAGGCTATGCACTCTCTTCTTCTTCGAACCTGAGATCCATCATCTAGCAACCTAGTATCTAAAACCTTGGTGTCATCAGATTGACAAAAAGGACAGCGCATTTAGATTATTTATAGACTGGAAATCTTGAACAAAGTTCTTCGACTTTAGCTCGAACTTCATTAACAACGTCTGGATTCTCAATGTCATCACAAATGTCACAAATCCAGTGAGTAATATCTTTGCACTCACTTTCACCAAAACCTCGAGTCGTCGCTGCAGGTGTACCAATTCTAATACCGCTTGTTACAAATGGAGACTGAGGATCATTAGGTACAGAGTTCTTATTAACTGTTATGTGCGCTGACCCTAATATTGCATCAACGGCTTTTCCAGTGAGACCCTGCTCAATAAAGCTAACAAGAAATACGTGGTTATCCGTACCACCTGAGACAACATCGTATCCCCTTTCCATAAAAACACTAGCCATCGCTCTTGCATTTTTAACCACCTGCTTTTGGTACGACTTAAAGTCATCGCTCATAGCCTCTTTAAAAGCAACCGCTTTAGCTGCAATAATGTGCATCAAAGGGCCTCCCTGAATACCAGGAAAAATGGCAGAATTCAATTTTTTTTCAATTTTCTCATTCGCCCTTGCAACAATCAATCCACCTCTTGGCCCCCTGAGAGTCTTATGGGTGGTCGTCGTACATACATCAGCAATATGAATGGGTGATGGATAATCTCCAGTAGCAACAAGGCCTGCTACATGAGCCATGTCAACAAGAAGATAGGCTTCAACCATATCAGCAATATCTCTAAAGCGTTGCCAGTCAATGATTCTAGAATAAGCAGAGAATCCAGCAATCACCATCTTAGGTTTATGCTCTAGGGCTAACCTCTCAACTTCATCATAATCAATTTCACCCGTATCCTCATCAAGACCATACTGAAAAGCCTTGTAATGTTTTCCTGAAAAGGATGGACCTGCGCCATGCGTCAAGTGACCTCCATGAGCCAGACTCATACCTAAAATAGTGTCTCCAGGAACTAATAGTGCTTGAAATACAGCTGCGTTAGCAGTTGAACCTGAGTGAGGCTGAACATTAGCATAGGCAGCACCAAAAAGCTCTTTTGCACGGCTTATTGCAAGATCTTCAGCAACATCAACGTGTTCACAGCCCCCATAGTATCTCTTTGACGGATACCCTTCTGCGTATTTATTAGTTAACTGCGATCCTTGTAAAGCCATGACTGCAGGTGAAGTATAGTTTTCTGATGCAATTAATTCAATATGCGCTTCTTGTCTTGCTTCTTCTGCCGCAACAACATTTGCTATGTCAGAATCAACGTCGTTTAGTGTAAGATTTTTATTAAACATGGAGGCTTCCTAGAAAAGATAAAAAATGGTATTTCAACGTAAATATTTTTTAACAAGAATATACCTTAATGACACTCTCATTCTAAATGATTTTGGTTGATAATTCTATGATTTTATTTAATTCTTTTTAATTAATAAAAATCACCTTTCAATCGCATCATTGATAAGAAGAAATTAAAAAATATTATCTATCATTTAAGAAGATTTATAAGAATAAAATAAAACATTTCAAGTGGTAAAATTTAATTTTTAAACCCATAATTATTTAATGAAAGTAGTTGTTCTTGGTGCTGGAATTATCGGCACAACATCCGCTTATTTTTTAGCAAAACAGGGCCATGAAGTCACTGTTATTGACCGGCAGGATAGTGTTTCAATGGAAACTAGTCACGCCAATGCAGGCTGTCTGTCTTACGGATTTACATCGCCTTGGGCTTCTCCAGGACTACCATTTAGTGTTCTCAAGTGGGTCTTAACTGGGCGCTCTCCACTCATCATTAATCCAAACATGAGTGTTGAGACCATAAAGTTTATATATCGCATCTATAAAAACTGTAATTCACGTAGTTATGAAATCAATAAAAGTCGAATGCTAAGGGTGGCCAATTACTCTCAGAAAGCACTCTTAGAAATTGAGACAGATTTTGATCTTTATTATGAACAAAAGAAACAAGGCTCTCTTCAACTTTTTTGGGATTCAAAAGAGATCGAAAAAGTGCAAAAAGATATTGCAATTTTAGATAAATTTAATATTAATTCAAAGATTCTAAGTGCTGAAGAATGCGTCAAGATTGAGCCTGGACTCCAATACGTTAAAAATAAACTCGCTGGCGGAATCCAATTTATGGATGACTTTACTGGTAATTGCTACTTGTTTTCAACTGAGGTCTATAAAAAATGTGTTGAAATGGGGGTTAATTTTGAGTTCAATACTGAAATTAAATCCTTACAAATCAGTAATGATAGAATCGCTTCAGTTTCAACGGATAGAGGTGAAATTAAAGCAGATTGTTATTCAGTATCACTCGGAAGCTACTCAACTAAAATCCTCTCAAAGATTGGCATTGAGATTCCTATATATCCTGTTAAAGGTTATTCAATTACGCTGCCCGTCTTATCTAATGAGGATGCTCCTCAGTCTACAATTATGGATGAAAAAAACAAGATTGCCATAACTAGGCTAGGAGACAGAATTAGAGTCGCTGGTATGGCTCACCTAACTGATTTTGATAAAAACCTGAGAGCTAAATCATTAGATTCGTTGATGAACGGTCTGGACCTATTATTTCCCAAAAGTTATGAGTCTTCTAAAGAGACGAATTTTTGGACAGGTTTTCGACCTAGCACTCCTGATGGGACTCCCATTATTGGCCCTACTCACTTCAATAACTTGTTTCTTAACACGGGTCATGGAACGCTTGGATGGACAATGTCCGCTGGTTCTGGCAAACTGTTAGCTAACCTTGTCTCAGGAATTGATCCTGAAATCTCTACAGAAGGGATTGACATGAGTCGATACAGATTTTCAAACAAGATGATAAAAAATTATGGCTAGGAATTGTGTTGCATCAATTAATCTAAATGCAATCAAAAAAAACTACCTTTACGCTAAGTCTCTCGCTCCTAAATCAAATGCCATAGCCATTATTAAAGGTAACGCCTATGGTCATGGTGCAATCAAAGTTGCTAGCCATCTTGAAACATCTGCTGATTGTTTTGGAGTGGCATGCATCGAGGAGGCATTAGATTTAACAAATGCTGGCATTTTGAAAGCGCCCATCCTACTTTTAGAGGGTGTTTTTGAAAAATCTGAGCTGAGCTTGGTTGACAGAAATAGCTTCTGGATGGTAGTTTGCAATACCGCACAGATTGAATGGATTCTGAAAAGTAAGCCAATTAATAAATATGATATTTTTGTAAAGATCGATACAGGAATGGGACGATTAGGCTTTCAAGAAGTGGACTCGATTAAAGTCATCAGCGCCTTAGAAAAATCAAATAACGTTAGAAAAATAACATTAATGACTCACTTCTCAAGTGCGGATAATCAAGAAAGTGATTCAACAAAGACTCAAATCAATAAGTTTAATCAAATTATTGAAACAAAACAAAACGATCAATCACTTTCAAATTCTGCTGCCATAATGGCGTTTACTGAGACCCACCGTGAATTCACTCGACCTGGGATTATGCTCTATGGATCATCTCCATTTTCGTTTGATGAACAGCCTAATGAATTGATTCCAGCAATGACTCTTGAAACTTCACTGATCTCACTAAAAAAATTTAAATCAGGAGATACAATTGGTTATGGTGAGAGGTATGTTTGTAAGAAGGATACTTTGATTGGTGTTGCTGCAATTGGTTATGCTGATGGATACCCAAGAAGTGCTAAAGATGGTACCCCTGTCTTCATTAATGGAGGTATTGCAAGGCTTGCTGGAAGAGTTTCTATGGACATGATAACTATTGACCTTACAGGCATTAATAGTCCACAAATTGGAGATCGCGTAGAGCTTTTTGGTTCGAATGTTTCAATCGACGAAGTCGCTCAATATTGCGATACAATCTCCTATGAAATTTTTTCTCAAATAACGAGTCGTGTTTATAAAACTTATGTGCCATAGTTTTTCAAATACTAATATAATTCAAGTCATATTCATCAAACCAATTAGATATGTTGTCTCAAAATCAAATTTCCTCTTTCAATAGAGATGGCTATCTCGTTGTAGAAGATTTTCTAGATAAAGAGCAAAGGGAGCTTATCATTAATCGTGCTCAGGATATGATTGAAGACTTTGACCCCACTTCATCAAGCTCTATCTTTACAACCAATGAGCAGGAAAGAGCAAGCGACGAGTATTTTTTAAAGTCTGGAAATCAGATTAGATTTTTCTTTGAAGAAAAAGCGATAGATAGCAAAGGAAACTTTACAGTCCCAAAACAGCAATCGATCAACAAAATTGGTCATGCTCAGCACGCTCTAGATCCCACCTACAAGAAGGTCATCAATTCACTTGATATTCCTTCAATGGGTAAGCAATTAGGAATTGAAAAGCCTAGACAGCTTCAATCTATGCATATTTTCAAGCAACCAAACATAGGCGGTGAGGTTGGGCTTCATCAAGACTCAACCTTTCTTTATACGACGCCGATGAGCTGTATTGGCTTTTGGATGGCGCTCGAGGACGCTACTATTGAAAATGGTTGTCTTCAAGCTATGACCGGAGGACACAAATTACCTCTGAAAAAGCGCTTTAAATTGGCCCAGTCAGGAGGTACAGAGTTTGAAGTTCTAGATGAAAGTCCTTGGCCAAATCATCAACTTGACCTTCTAGAAGTTAAGGCAGGTACTCTTGTAATTCTTCATGGGCAGTTGCCTCATTATAGCGCAGAGAATACTTCAAATAAATCCAGGCAAGCTTACAGCATTCATCTGGTCGATTCAAATTGCCATTACGCCGAAGATAATTGGCTACAATCTGAAATATAACTGTATTAATTCAATGCTTAAATATGAAAGATAGACAAGTTATAGATATTCACAACATAGAGTTTAAACCTTTTGATCGGTATGGCTCAACTGTTCCAAAAATGAGTTGGCATATCATAAGCTATAACCAAACTAGTGGCCAAGGGAGTTACGTACTTAAAATGGAGCCAGGCGCTCAAACTGTCCCGCATATGCATATGGGTTTTGAAGAATTTTTAATGATTGAAGGTGAGTTGATTGATTCGGATGGAACTGTCTTTAAAAGTGGTGAATTTGTTTCCTTTGAGCCTGGAAGCAAGCACTCTTCATATTCTAAAAATGGGGCATTGATTGTGGTCTTTCAAAGAGGGCTCAATGAGGCCACTGATGAAGACTAATTAATACGGGAGCTAAATAATGCCAGCAGAAATAAGAAAAACTCTTTTACATGTTGAAACAACAATGGTTGAGGGTAACAAAAAAGCTCAAAAACCACTGATTCTAATTGCAGCAGTGGCTGTTATTAAAAATCCATGGGTTGACCTGAATAGCCCAAATAAATTTGTTGATGACCTCAAGCCAGGTATTTTAGATGTTGCGCCCGGCCTTGGAGAAATGCTTACATCTATGATCATTAATGAGTCCGGATCCGGTGAGAATGTTGAGGGGTATGGAAAGTCAGCCGTGGTTGGCCTAAAAGGGGAAATTGAGCACGCTTCAGGAATCATTCATACGCTTCGATTTGGTAATTATTATCGAGAAGCAGTTGGTGCTAAATCTTATCTTTCCTTTTGTAATACTCGCTCTGGTGCAAATGCCCCTATTATGATTCCATTGATGGATAAGAATGATGCTGGACGACGATCTCATTACTTGACCATTCAGCTTTCAATTCCAGATGCACCAAATGATGATGAAATTGTAGTTGCTCTTGGGGCTTCCATTGGAGGCAGGCCTCATCATAGGATTGGTGATCGATACCAAGATCTCAAAGACTTAGGTCACGATCTAGATAACCCAGCTAGCGTCTAGGTTGTCAACTCTCAGTATCGAGTTGAGATTCTAGAGCCTCTTCAGCGATTACCTCCATTCCAATAACACTTGGCCTTTGTGTCATGACCTGGAAGTTGGCTTGATCGGACTCATCCACATCGTCAGTGATGAACATCATTGAGAAAACGATAGCTGCGATCAATAGGTGGACAAAAATGAGATAAATGAGGAATCCCGAGCTATCGAATAAGTCAATGAAGTAACTCATCGAGAGAGGCCCTAATGATGCAAATACACTGTAAACCAATACAATGGTCCCGCTGGCACTGACCATTTGACTGGGCCTTAAACGGTCGTTCGTTTGAGCAACTCCGAGTGAATACAAAGGCAACGTGCTGGCTCCAATGAGACCATTCAAAATTAAAAAAACAGTTTTTGAAAATTCAAATAATGAAAGTAAAACACAGATCACTGTAACCAAAGCACAACAAAGAAGGATTACTTTTCGACGATCTATCTTGTCTGAGAGCCATCCAAGGGGCCACTGAGAGGCAGCTCCAAAACCAATGAATAGAGTCATAAATAGAGCAGTCTCAGAAACGCTAAGCCCCGACTTAATTGCATAAATCGTTCCAACTCCAAAGAAACCAGCTGAGGCAAGTCCTGAGACTCCTATTGTAACTATACCTGAAGGAGATGCCTTCCATAATTCACTGATTCCAAGAGACTCCTGTATTTCCGTATCTGGAGCTTTAATTTCGGTCAAAAGGATTGGAATTAATGACACTGAGAGCAAAATAGAGGCTAGAAGAAATAACTGGAAGCCAGAGGGATCATCAATTGCAAACAATCCCTGGCCAAGCGCAAGGCCACCCCAAACTACACCCATATGGATAGAGAAGATTTGACCCCTATTTTCGTTGGAAGATATCGAGTTCAGCCAACCTTCTACAATAATCATTATTCCCGCAATACAAAACCCCGATAAAAAACGAGAAACAAACCATACCGGGGGCTCGATAAACAATATCTGCAAAAGGATTGCTGTTGATGCAATTGATGCGTAAGCTGCATAAGTTCGAATTTGTCCAGTTTTTCTTATCTGTCTTGGCGAAATCATGGAGCTTATAAAAGCGCCTACAAAATAGCCCGACATAACCAAACCCGTTGTCAAAACTGAAAAACCCTCATAGTCTGCTCTCCAGCTACTCAGGGTTCCTTGAAGGCCGTTACCTAGTCCAATAAAAAGAATGCCTAAAAATAGAGGCCAAATTGTCCGCATCACAACTGTTAACATATTCTATTACTCAGAGATAGGTTTAAAAAAACACGCGAATTATAGAGCAATTTATTATTCTAATTTAATAATATGCAAAAAAGTTTTTAATGATTGATATTCCTAAGAAAATTTGGACTGTATACCTGCTTAAATGCAGTGACAAATCGTTGTACTGCGGGATCACAAACAACTTAGATAATCGATTGAAACAACACAGAGGGGAATTACCGGGCGGAGCAAAGTATACTCGCTCTAGAGCGCCATTTAAATTGGTATATCAAGAAAAACGTAATTCAAGGAGCGAGGCACTAAAAAGAGAGTTGGTGATTAAAAAAATGTCGAGAAACGCTAAGCTTGAACTAATTAGAAATAGAATTAGTTCTGAAGTTGATTTAAGTCATTAAGTACCATTTGAGAGTGTGTGCTGGGCTTGACTGAAAGATATATTTTGGCAATTTTGCCTTCAGGATCAATAATAAAAGTGTTTCTCTTGGAGGACTTAAAGCTGATGAAGTTGTTAAGTGAATCATACGCCTTGGATACGCTACCACCCTGGTCTGAGAGCAGTGAAAATTGCAAATTATTCTTTTCAGCAAAACGTTTGTGAGATTCGACGCTATCTAGGCTAACTCCAAAAACAGTAGATCTGCTTGCGATAATTCTCTCTACCGCGTCACGAAAGTCACAGGCCTGAGTGGTACATCCAGGGGTATCGTCTTTAGGGTAGAAATACAAAATTACCCAACTGCCCTTGTAATCACTTAAGTCATGAGAGATATTGTTCTGGTCACTAAGAATAAAATTTGGCGCCTGACTACCAACGCTTAAAGAGGCGAAACTACCCAAGGAAATGGACACAAAAAGGAGTGAAACAAATGATTGCTTTAAATTTCTTAACATGTGTAAAAAAATCTTATACTAACTGATTAGGGTTTTGTAAAGGAAATTAAGTCTGAATAGTCTTTATTGCTGCCTTTGGCACTTAGATACCAATTCATAGCCTTCACAAGTTGCTTTTCATCAATATTGTTTCTTCTGCAATATGATATGGTTGATTTTTTTAGCGTATTTTTTGTCATTGTTTTTTTCATTTTTTAATTGTTAAGTTGCTTTGGTTGGCCGGTAGGAGTAACCTGCCAACCAGAGCGGGTACCTCAAGAGCCAAACGGAGAGAGAATGGCATAGGTATTCGAGGTTCTTAAAAATTACACTTAAATAATCTAAATATTGTTTTAGGTATTAGAGACTCACAAAATGGTTATGTATAATCTAAGCTAAGCATAGAGAACAATAACGCTCTGTTTAATTAGTAACCTAAAGGGGTAGTAGTTACCAAATAAGTCTCTAATACACTAAAACAATATGCACATGATAAGCTGCCATTTGTGCCGTCAAATGTTTTCTATATGGAGTTTTGATGAAGACTTAATGAAGATTCTTTCTTTTATAAAGTTTTGATTTACAATGCAATTTTTATTTCTATATTAAAATCTCATTATGCAAACAATTCTGATAGTAGAAGATGATAAAACCATAGCTGAAAGTATCTGCTTTATTCTCGAAAAAGACTCTTTCAACTGCAAATGGTTTGACAATGGATCCGATGCGATAGAGTTTCATAAAGACAATGAAGTTGATCTTATTTTATTAGATGTTGGGCTCCCTGACATGAGTGGCTTTGATTTACTCAGAAAAGTTAGAGAAAAATCAAATATTCCAGTGATTATTATCTCTGCAAGAGACGATGAGTCAGATCAAGTTCTTGGACTAGAGGGTCTGGGTGCGAATGCATATGTCACAAAGCCTTTGAGCCCAAGGCTTGTGGTTGCCCATGTTCGAGCTCAGCTCAGAATGGTTAAGCCCGAAGTCAAAAGTGGTGACTCAAAATTCAGTATAAATCACGCCATGCAGCGAGTGGTATTTTTAAATCAGGAGCTAACTTTAACCCCTGCAGAATACAAGATACTTTCACATCTAGTTAAGAATCCAAACAGAGTCCATTCAAGAGAGTATTTAATGAGTATTATTTGGGACAGGCCTCATGGCTCCGATATCAAGACCATAAACACTCACATTAAATCAATACGTAAACGCCTTCATGAGTTGGATGAAGATAACGAATATATCGAGACTCATCGAGGGATAGGATACAGCCTTATTGAATGAAGCGCTTAAGGCTCAATATTGGTACTAAGTTATTTCTGCTTTACTTTATTGTCAGTTCAAGTCTTTTATGGGTCTTTGCCCAAAGAACAACCTTTGAGTCTGCAAAATCAGTAATGGTTGAGGTCTCTAGCCTTATGAGTAGAGTTGCCTCTCAGAATAACCATGATGGTGAGATTGATTTAGAAACCTTCGAAAGCCTTATTGTGAACTATCTTCGTTCACAAAGGAATACCATTGATAAAAACAGTCTACAAAAACTAGAAAATCTAGCAATCTATGTAACTGATAGGGACGGGCTTCTGGTACTTGACTCAAGAGGACTTACCTTGGGCACAGATATGCGCGACGTTAATGAAGTGGAGTCTGCCCTTAGTGGAGTGACAGACACAACCAACATAATTGTTGAGGAGACACGAGGCACTAGAAAAGCAAGAGGCGCCGCGATTGAGTACTTCCTTAAATCAAGATATCTTAATGCTTCTAACCCAATTTATGGTGACAATGGTGAAATTTTAGGAGCAGTAGTGGTTGTTGCCCCTCTTATCGATTTAATGGGGGAGAGTTATCTTTTAAGGTTCATCTTTTATATTTTTGTTATCGCTTTATTATTTGGATTCCTTGGGAGTTATCGAATATCAAGAAACATAAACAGAGTCCAGAAATATACCTCAAATCTCTTTAGTGGCGAGGATGTATTGATGCCTGACCTTAATAACCAGTTCAATAAGCTAGCCAGAACCATAAGAGATGCACGTGCAGACGTTGAGCTGAAGGACGATGTAGAGCAGTACATTGACACCCTTGCACACGAGCTAAGAACACCCATAACAGGAATTCAACTTACAGCAGAAAACCTTTTAACTCCGATGTCAGATCCTCAAAGAAAGCGCTTTGTTGAGAATATTCTTGAATCCAACAAGCATATGGACCTATTGGTTAATAGGCTTTTAGAGCTATCAAGGATTGAGCGCCGTGAAGCTCTTAAAAATGTAGAATCTTTAAACATTAGAGAGATTATTCAAACTGTTTTGAAAGCACCAAGCAGAGAAAAAACGATTAGCGACAAAGATTTAAGGATAGACCTTCAGATTAATTCAGGTGCATCTCTAAATGCTGAAAAAATTTTATTGGAACAGGCTATTGGAAACATTATTAATAATGCTCTAGACTTTAGTCCCTCATCTGGAAGAATCACAATCAAAGCATCTCAAACCAATGCAGCTATTTCAATCATCGTTTTAGATGATGGACCAGGCATTCCTCCCCAGGTTATCAACAAATTATTTACAAGATTCTTCTCAGTTTCTAGGCCTGATACTGGTGTCAGGGGAAATGGTCTTGGTTTAAGGTTCGTTCGTAAGATAATGAAACTTCATGGCGGCGAAGTAAGTCTTCAAAATCGCTTTATACAGCAAGGTGCGGAGGCCAAACTAAGGTTTCCAATAAATATAAAATAACCAATAATAATCAAACCATTAGGACACGAACAATTTGCACTCAAAAATAGTATTTTCTAGTTATAGACAAAAGTTTTTAATATGGTATTATTCGCGGGTTTTGTAATGAATTTTATAATCTAATATGAAAATAATCATCCCAGTTAAAAGAGTTCTTGACCCATACACTCAAGCAAGAGTAAACAAACAAACTCAACAAGTTGACCTGAGCAATGCCAAAATGGCGATGAATCCATTTTGTGAAATTGCAGTTGAGGAGGCTTTAACTCTTAAAGAGAGTGGCTCAGCTTCAGAAACAATTGCTGTCAGTATTGGAACGGATAAAACAGTCGACACCCTAAGAACTGCCTTGGCCATGGGTGTTGATCGAGCTATTTTTATTAAGACTGACTCGGAGCTAGATCTTCAGCCACTTCATGTTGCTAAGATCCTGGCTAACATCATTAAGCGTGAAGAAGCAGAGCTCGTCATAATGGGTAAGCAAGCTGTTGACAATGATAACAACCAAACAGGTCAAATGTTATCGGGTCTTATTGACTTTTCGCTTGGTACGTTTATTTCAAAATTTGACCTAAATTCTGATGCAAGTAGTGTTGAAGTTTCTCGTGAAATTGACTCAGGCATTGAAACGAGAAAACTTAACCTTCCTGCCATCGTTACTGTTGATCTTAGACTCAATGAACCAAGGTATGCTTCCCTTCCAAATATCATGAAAGCTAGATCTAAGCCCCTTGAGACTATTGAGTTATCAAGTCTTGGAATAGACACAGCACCGCGCATCAAAGTTGTTAGTGTTGAGGAGTCTGGGACTAAAGACAGAGCGTCAAAGCAGATTAGTTCTGCTGAAGAGTTATTTACAGAATTAAATCAAATGGGAGTTATTTAATGTCAGCACTCATATTAATCGAGCTTAATGGCTCAGAAGTAAGCGCAAATAGCAGAGCTGCAATTACAGCGGCTACTCAATTATCAGACACTATAGATGCATTAGTTCTCACGAATAATGCATCGAATGGCACGTCCGTTTCAGCACTTGCAGGAATCAATACTGTAAAGATAATTGTCGATGATTCTTTAGAAAATGCCAACGTTGAAGTGGCTAGCAAACTCATTGCTGATGCCATGTCGGGTTATGGCTATTTAATCTCAGGCTCATCAACATTTAGTAAGAATATTTTGCCGCGCGTAGGCGCCCTTCTAGATGTTCAACCTATCTCAGATGTTTGTGAAATTAAGTCGAATAACACTTTTGTTCGTCCTCTTTATGCTGGAAACGTTATGGCAACGGTTGAATCCTCTGATGAAACCATTGTTATGACCGTCAGAGCAACTGCCTTTGAACATTCTGGAGATGGTGGTTCAGCTTCTATAGAAACGATTACGTCTTCAATGCCAGAGTCTAATTCAGAGTTTATCTCACTTCAAGAGTCTGAGTCTGAACGCCCAGAACTGACTACTGCAGAGCGAATAGTCTCTGGTGGAAGGGGTCTTGGCTCAAAAGAAAACTTTACTCTGATCGAGCAATTAGCTGACAAGCTAGATGCAGCAATTGGCGCTTCAAGAGCAGCAGTGGATGCCGGATTTATTTCGAACGACTACCAGGTTGGTCAAACGGGCAAAGTGGTTGCTCCTAAACTGTACCTAGCAGTTGGTATTTCAGGAGCCATTCAGCATCTTGCTGGCATGAAAGACTCTCAAGTAATCGTGGTAATCAATAACGATCCAGATGCTCCAATGTCTAGAATGGCTGATTTAGTTTGGCAAGTTGATTTATTTGATGCTCTTAATGAGCTGAATGCTTATCAGGTATAAAATAGTAGTTAATGGAAAGAGAATCAATTGAATATGATGTAGTAATTGTTGGAGGCGGTCCTTCGGGTCTTGCTTCTGCTTGCAAACTCAAACAACTCAATCCAAACCTTTCGGTATGTCTTCTCGAAAAAGGCTCTGAGATTGGCTCTCATATTCTCTCAGGCGCAGTCTTTGAACCTAAAACACTGTTTGATCTTTTTCCTGATGATGCTAAGGATTGCCCTACTCTTAATACACCAGTTGCAAAAGATGATCTTTTCTGGCTGATAGGAGATAGTAAAAGCATTAAAGTTCCTTCATGGCTCATGCCTAAAAGCCTTCACAACAAAGGAAACTATATTATTTCTTTGGGGGAGCTTTGCCAATGGATTTCAGAGAAAGCAATGGAGTTAGGCGTTGATATCTTTCCAGGATTTCCTGCACAAAGCTACTTAAAAGATGAAAGTGGCCGAGTTATTGGAATATCCACTGGCGACATGGGAATTGATAAAGAAGGTAATCAAAAAGTCACCTATACGCCTGGTATGGATATTCTAGCTAAGCAGACCATTTTTGCAGAAGGTGCAAGAGGTCATCTTGGAAAACAATTAATCAAAGAATTTAACCTTGATGAAAGGAAAACGCCGCAACATTTTGCTATTGGCTTTAAAGAAATTTGGGAAATTGAGAATGGTAATCACAGCCCTGGAGATGTAGTTCATACGATGGGCTGGCCTCTTAATGAGGGCACAACTGGTGGAGGCTTTCTTTACCATTTTGACAATAAAAGAGTTGCAGTGGGTTTGATTGTAGACCTGAACTATACGAATACAAGTCATAGCCCGTTCCAAGAATTTCAACAATTCAAAAAGCATCCAAAAATTAAACAGTTTTTAGATTCAGGGAAACGTGTTTCGTATGGTGCAAGAGCTATTACTAAGGGGGGCATCAATTCCCTCGTTAAGATGGATTTTAATGGTGGAATGATCATTGGTTGCGATGCTGGAACGCTCAACCCTAGTAAGATAAAAGGGAGTCATTGCGCCCTGCAGTCTGGAATTCTTGCTGCAGAATATATTCACAAGATTCTTAATGAAGAAATCTGTGATTTTGATGACTTATTTAAAGGTAGTTCTCTTTATCAAGAATTATACAAGTCAAGAAACTTTAGCGCTGCAATGCATAAGTTTGGTTTTTATTTGGGCGCGGCATACAATTTCATAGAGTCTAACATCTTTAGAAATTCGCTGCCTTTTACGATCAAGGATGAGCAGAGAGATTGTGACTCTTTGAATCTTAATAATCCTCTTTATGCGAAAGAGTACCCTGCCCCTGACAATGTTCTCAGTTTTGATATAACCTCATCTTTGTTCCTGTCTGGAACAAACCATGAGGAGGATCAACCTGTTCACCTTAAGTTGACTGACCCAACAATCCCTCTTACAAGAAATAAAGAACTCTTTGATGAGCCTGCCCAGAGGTATTGCCCTGCCGGTGTTTATGAAATAATTGACAAAGAAGGTGAAGATTATTTTCAAATCAACGCCCAAAATTGTCTTCACTGTAAGACCTGTGATATTAAGGATCCGTCGCAAAATATTAACTGGACACCGCCAGAAGGTGGAGGTGGACCCAACTATATTGGAATGTAAGCCTATCTAACTTGATTCGCTGTCACAACAACCGTATCAACAATCTCATCTACGCTGCAACCTCTTGACAAGTCATTCACCGGCTTAGATAGCCCTTGAAGAATCGGCCCAACTGCTTTGGCGCCAGAGAAGCGCTGTACAAGCTTGTATCCAATGTTGCCCGCGTCAAGGTTAGGAAAGACAAAGACATTAGCTGGCGCGTAAAAAGAAGAGTCAGGATCTTTAATCTTTAAAACTTCTGAATCAAGCGCAGCATCAAGCTGAACATTTCCGATAATTTGAGCATTTGGAAGCTTAGAGCGGACCATTTCAGTTGCCTGCCTTACTTTGTCTACTTCGCTATGTTTTGCGCTTTGATTAGTCGAAAAAGAGAGCATTGCAAGCTTAGGCTCTTCATTTGAAAATGATTGAGCCGTCTCATAGGCACTAAAAGCAATCTCAGCAAGTTCGTCAGAGTTTGGTGAGATATTCATAGCACAATCTGTAAAAATTAAGTTTTCACCATACCTGTTGTGATCTTCATCAAACACCATTAAAAATAAACTCGAAACCAGACTGCTGTTCTCAGAGACTCCAATAATTCTAAGCGCGCTACTCAAAACTTCCTGGCTTGGCGTAATGGCGCCTGTAACAACGCCATCCACCTCAGATCTGTGCAGTGCAATCATAGCGCATATGCTTGGACTTGAAAGCATTTCTAATGCAGCCTCAAAGGAGACGCCCTTGTGTTTTCTGAGATCAAATAATGTTTGAGCATATTCGAGCCTCAAATCTTCGTTTTTAAGGTTTATTGAATCAACACCGAGAGAAGATGCTACATCTTCATCAAAAAGGACGATTTGAGCCAATTTTTGATCTGCAATAGTGTGAGCCGCCTCTATCACTCTAGAGTCACTTGATTCAGGTAATAAAATACGTGGATATTTGGTCTGAGCCCTTCTGTTTAAATCATCAAATAACGGCATCATATATTCCCAATAAAGTTAAATATAGTTTACATGATTTTTTTTAATTCAATTTGAACTGTCTACTTTATTCTTCAAAATCTATGATTACTTGAAGACTTATAAGATTAGTCCAAATAAATAATTTTTTAACACATATATATGAGTATACTTTTATAAATAAAAAATCATAAATTTAGTTAATGGCCCAAAAGCTTTACCAAACTGTTATAGATCATATAAACGATAGAATTTCCAGTGAAGACTTTAAGATTGGTGATTTCATCCCTTCTGAATCTCAACTTTCAAAGCATCTAAATGTTAGCGTTGGAACTATTAGAAAGGCAATTGATAAGCTAGAAAATAATAATATTCTTCATCGATATCATGGAAAAGGCACTTGTGTAAAATCAAATTTATTGACTATGAAAAATGACTTTAGAGCTGAAAGATTAGATTTGGCCGCTGCATTCAGATTTGCAGCAAGGCTTAATATGCATGAGGCAGTTGCTAATCACTTCAGTTTGGCAGTTAATAAGAGTGGGTCAAAGTTTCTGTTAAATCCAATAGGTAAGCATTTCAGTGAAATCTCAGCAAGCGACTTGATTCTCATTGATGCTAACAATAAAGATACAATGAATCATCAAGATGCCCCTGACCCTACTGCATGGGCAATTCATAGTGCTTTACACCGAAACAATCCTCAGGCTCGCTGCATCCTTCATGCTCACCCTCAATATGCAACAATTCTGTCATCCCTTGATGACAAAGAAATGAAGCCGATTGATCAAAACACAATGCGTTTTTATGACAGAGTTTCAATTGATAGAGACTATAGTGGAATGGGTCTAGGTAAGGAAGCTGAAAGGTTGAGCACCCTTCTGGGTGACAATCCAGTTCTCATGATGGGAAATCATGGTGTTTTGACTGCTGCTAGAACAGTCGCGAGCGCCTTTGATGAATTATATTACTTTGAGAGATCATGCCAAACACTCATTGGAGCATACCAAACAGGAAAAAAAATTCATGTTGTAAGCGATAAAGTAGCTAAAAAGACCGCTCAGCAGTGGATAGATTATGACGCTTCTGATTTGCATTTTGCAGCTCTAAAACGTATTTTAGACAAAGAAGAACCTGACTATAAAAACTAATAATAGGAGAGATCATGCCAAAACTTGACGTTGATTATGTAAGAGAACAGTTTCCAGCTTTTAGAGACCCGCTAAGCTCTAAATGGTCGTTCTTTGAAAATGCAGGTGGTAGCTATGTCCCATCCAATGTAATTGAGCGCTTAAATCATTTTATGACATCGACTAAGGTTCAGCCTTACGCAGAGTTCGACACCTCAGCTATAGCTGGAGATAACATGGATAAGGCGACTAATTTTTTTGCTGAGATGATTAACGCTGATAATGATGAAATCATAATTGGTGGCTCTACAACTATGAATATGTATGTGTTATCTAACGCAATGAGAAGTCTTTTAAGTCCTGGCGACGAAGTGATTGTCACTAATCAGGACCATGAAGCAAATGTAGGTGCTTGGAGAAGGCTTGCTGATCATGGCATGGTAGTTAAGGAGTGGCAAATCAATAAAGATACTGCTGAACTTGAAATAGATGACTTAAAGGCACTCCTATCTAAAAAAACAAAAATTGTTGCGGTGACTCACTGCTCAAATATTGTTGGATCTATCAATGACCTAAAATCAATTGCTGAGCTTGTCCATCAATACGATGCATTCATTGTCGGTGATGGCGTCTCCTATGCTCCTCACGGATTCCCGGATGTGAAAGATCTAGACGTTGATTTCTATGCCTTTAGCCTTTACAAAACATACGGACCACACTTAGGTCTTCTTTATGGAAAGAAAGAGATACTGGATACACTTCCAAACCAAAACCATGAGTTTTTAGAGGGAGATGTGCCCTACACTCTAAATCCAGGTGGGCCGAATCATGAGGAACTCTCATGCCTTGTTGGAGTTTATGAATACTTTATGAATCTCTTTGAGCATCACTATCCGGGTGAAAACCCATCTATAAGAGAGAAAATTCATAAGGTAAATGAGTTAATTGCAGAGCATGAAAAGGATATTGCAAATCCGCTCCTTGATTACTTAACTAATAGAAGCGACATAAAACTCATCGGTAAAAATACAATCACTGATAAAGATAGAGCTCCAACAATTGCTTTTACAATGAATAACAAGTCATCCAAAGAGCTAAGCAGTGAGCTTGTAAAGCATGGAATTGCAACAAGGAATGATAATTTCTATGCCTGGAGATGTTTAATGGCTTTAGGTATAGATGTGGATGATGGCGTAGTTAGAACCAGCATGGTCCATTACAATTCTCTTGAAGATGTTGAAAATTTAATTAATGCTTTACAAAAGATTTAGAATTAAAAGCCCTTTATTTGATATTGCTAATCAATTCATCAATTACACTATCATCAATTGAAACTGAATACTCTTTGTTGGCAAAGAAATTGCTTTCAACATCTAAGATATATTCTTTATAAGCCTTCACTCTCTCATGATGCAATCTTTCATACTCTTTCGAGAAGTCTCTATACTTTTTAGCGTGCCGAGGAATGAAATCTTTATTTTCACCCAGAATATCTGAAGAAAACAAATATTGTGCGTCACATTCTGCGCCTGAACCTAATGAGATAGTAAACAAAGATGTTCTTTTAGTAATCTCTGCAGCTAGTCTGTCAGGAATGACCTCTAACTCAATAGCAAAGGCACCTGCAGACTCATAGCTCTTAGCTCTTTTCCAGACGGCTTTTGCCTCACCTAAAGATTTTCCAACAGCCCTATAGCCTCCAGTTAAAGTAATTTTTGGAGGGATGAGTCCTGCATGAGCAATGACTGGAACCCCTTCTCTAGCAAGTACTTCAACGACTTTTGGGCTCATAGAGCAATAAATTGACTGGGCACCGTGGTTCATAGCTTGCATAGCGCTTCTCAAAGCTTCATCTGCATTAGTATGATCACCCCACTGTAATCCAAACTGAAAATGAACCCCTTCTAATAATCTTGGAAAGTGCGACTTAGATTCTGAATACCCAGTACCAATCATTTCTATGCCAGCCTCTTTAGCTGCAATTGCTTGATCTAACGTATCCACTTGAACAAATTTAATTGTTCTTTTACCTTTGAGATTTTTTAAATCAAAAACGGTCAATCCTAGATCACTCATCATCAAATCCTTTGATACAGTGTAGGAAACATTTTTCCTGATAAATCGTCACCATTTTGATAACCATTTGACTCCATTATTGCCCTTTCAGCTTGAGCCCAATCTCCTCGATACTCAATTCTAGAGCCCTCTTTGGCCATTCTGAGCGTGTATCTATGAATAGTATTCTTTGGTACAGACTGACTTAAGCTTCCGTGCAGAGTTCTAATATCAAAAAAGACACAATCACCTATATCTAAGTCCCACTGAAGGAATTCATAATCATCCTTATTATTAAGAATATCAGGGGTAATATCATAGCTTTTTCCATTCACTACCCCAGCCCTCCCATCGTCTGGATGTCCTTCTTGGAATCGAGTACGAATATAGAGCTTATCCCAGAGATGTGAACCCTTAATCCAAGAAATTGCTTCTTCTTTGAGGACTGGCTCCAAAGGAAGCCATAAAACACACATTGAGCCATCAAAATCAAAGTATGAAATATCATGATGGAATGGCGCTCCAGATTTAGAACCCGCCTCTCTAAGAAACCAGTTGTCCATAACTAGGTTGACTTGACTTGCATCCATCAGTTCGGAGGCAATTTGAGCCGTTGGTGAATTATGAACGAAATCTGTAAATTCATCAAAAAGATCCCACGTCCAAAAATCTTCGAAGTAACCAGGCAAGTCATCATCTTTAGTGTGCCTTACAAAACGCGGGCTAGGATTTAGTATGTCTTTAGAAATGCCCTCTCTAAGACATTCAATCCAAGCTTTATCAAACTTCCCTTTAATTAAAACTGCACCATCTTTTCTATACTGATTAATTTGATCAGTATTAAGCAATTTACTCATACAACTTCTCTAGCTTATATAGCGCAGCTCATGTCGTTACCACAACACATTGGCGATTTAATTTTGCCATGGCCATTTGGACATTTTGAGATTTGGACTGAACTTCCATCGTTTAGCTTTAGAGAGTCGTCTGTAAGTGGCTCATCACACTTAGCACAGGTCGCATTTACAGCCATTCCACAGTTATTACATTCATAAGTTGCCATAGCATTCTCCTTAGTAAGTTATCAATATCTTAACAGATTGAAACTCATTTTTATCGATTATATTCATCAAATGACCATCAATATTTCATCACTATGACAAACTTAAGGTATATCATTTGTAAGTAATGAAAAACTTTCTTTTAATTTTATTTCTTTCGCTTGGTCTTTTAAATTTTTCATATGCTGGCGGGGATGACAGGGACCAACAACTCCCACTCAACTCACTCAATTCAGAGGAAGAAATCAATGAAGAAGGGGTTCCACGTTTTTTAAAGGAAGATGATGAAGTCATTCAAGACAAAGAGGTTCAGCAAGGACAAAAAGAAATAGAAGAGCTCATCCAAAATAAGTTAGTTAATCAAGAAACACCCACAAAAACTGAAGAATTTATAGAGTCAGATGTTGACTCAAGCTCTAAGGTTCAAAAACTCATTAATCGTTATATCAAGTCGGATCAAGGAATCCTAGTCATGCTTTTTCTCTTAGTGGTGTCGCTGATATTAATATTTAATTTCTTTATGCGAGAAAAGTAGCTAATCCTCTTTTGAATAGTGAAGTGCAATCTTGGACGCTAAATCTGCGTTGTTTTGAATAAGTTTAATATTGGCATCCAAACTCTTGCCCTGAGTTATTTCGTTCACTTTAGACAATAAGTAAGGCGTGATTTCCTTGCCAGTGATATTTTCATGATCAGCATCAATAATTGCCTGGTAAATTGCCTCATTCATAATGCCAGTATCTAACTCAAAGGCAACAGGAATTGGATTTGTAACAAGGACACCACCATCAATAGATAAATTCCATTTGGTTTTTAGTATCTCAGAAATCTCTTGAGCTGAATCAATCTTATAGTCGACATCAAAACCAGACTCAGAGGAATAAAAGGCTGGAAGTTCAGAGGTTTTGTAGCCAATCACAGGAACACCCTTAGTCTCAAGGTACTCCAAGGTCAGACCTAAATCTAAAATTGCCTTAGCTCCTGCGCACACAACGCAGACATTAGTATTCGCAAGCTCCTCAAGGTCAGCAGAAATATCGAGGGTATTTTCTCCACCCCTATGCACTCCACCAATACCGCCAGTAGCAAATATCGCTATGTTGGCAAGGCTTGCTATGATCATTGTCGAGGCAACCGTAGTTGAGCCTGATAGTTTCTGAGCGACAGTGATGGGCAGGTCTCTTCTGGAGACTTTTTTAACGTCTTCGTTGGTCGCTAAAAACTCAATTTCTTCAGTTGTTAGTCCAACCTTTAATCGCCCATTAATTATAGCTATAGTTGCTGGTACGGCGCTATTTGAACGAACAGTCTCCTCAACCATGAGGGCAGTTTCAACGTTTTTAGGATACGGCATTCCATGAGAGATAATGGTCGACTCTAGGGCAACAATGGGCTCCTTATTTTTTAATGCATTCTCTACTTCAGGATGAATATCTAAGTAGTTACTAAAATTCATGATCCCTCTTCCTTTAATAATAATTGAACTCGCTCTTCTGACAAATCATCACTAATAGTGTTGGCACTCCTAAGGGCAATCACAGCCGCTGCAGAAGCAAATTCAGCTGTCTCTTTAATGCTATTGAGATTAAGAAAACCATAGACAACTCCAGCAGTAAAAGCATCTCCAGCTCCGTTTGCGCTAATCATGTTAGCGTCTTCATGAAGGTGTAGACCAAAATCTTTACCATCATAATAAAAAACCCCTTCTTCTCCTAGCGTAATAAAAATTTGCTTACAGCCCATGTCAAAAATTTTTTGAGCCGCCTCGAGCATACTATCTTTGTCTGTAATCTTTACGCCAGAGATCAGTTCAGTCTCTAGCCTATTTGGTTTGACCGTATGAAACCGACCAATGAGTTTAATAATCTTAGAGGTTTTAGCAAATGAAACAGGGTCCAAGAATAGAGGAATATAGCTATATTCATCGGTCAAATGTTCAATGACTGGTATAGGAATATTTGTATCTACTACGATTGCACTACTTTGAGCTATGGCTTGGTCCCAGTTATGAATGTCTTGGATTGTCATTTCATCAATAATGCGCATATCTGATATAGACACAAGCATATCGTTGTTATCATCCAACACTGATAAATATTGACTAGTTGGGAGATGGCTATCTTTTTTTATGAGCGAAGTGTCGACACCTGATTCTTTAGATTTATTGACGACAAAGTCTCCTAATGCGTCATTCCCTACATAAGAGAGTATCTTTGAATGAATGTTAAGTTTTGCTATATTCTCAGCAATATTTCTACCAACACCTCCTGCCGACATTGTTATCTCTCCAGGGTTTGAATCATTGAAAACGAGTGGATTTTCAGTGGAACCTTGCAGGTCTATATTCAAGCCACCGATAACTGAAACGAAAGGCTGAGCTGTTTTATTTTGCATGGAGCATAAAAGTTGAAATTTGATTATATTATCTCATTATTTGAGTACACAAAATACCACAAAAAAATAATATAAATTACTTGATAGAATAGAAATGAATTCACTAAAATTAGGTTCCAATGAATAACGTATTTGTCGCACTTGGAAACCAACTTTTTGAGCCTCAGCTTTTAATAAAGTTAGGTTGTAAACATGTATTTATGTCAGAAGATTTTGAGCTATGCCGCTATGAAAAGCATCATAAACTCAAGCTCTATCTTTTTCTGACAGCAATGAGAGAGTATCGAGATGAACTTGAGGATGCAGGCCTATCAGTTCAATACTCCCAGCTTGAAGATAGAACTGAGAATGAGACATTCTTAGAGCATCTTGTTGACTTTGCAACGAAGAACAATATCCAGCAACTTAATTTCTTTGAAATTGAAGACAAACCCTTTGAAAAAATTCTATTAGAGGGCCTTACTAACTCCAACATTAAATCAATTATTCATTCATCCCCAAATTTCTTATTTTCAAGGGAAGAATTTCAACTACTTAATAAAGATAAAAAAGTTTTCAGAATGGCAAATTTCTATCAGCAAGGTAGAAAGAAGTTTGATATCTTGATTGATGAAAATCAAAAACCAATTGGTGGGAAGTGGTCATTTGATCAAGAAAATCGAAAAAAAATACCCTTAAAAACGCCTATTCCTGTGATGCCAAATTTTGAACTTTCTAAGTATCACGAAAGCATCTCTAGTCTCATTAATGAGCACTTTAGTGACCACCCTGGTTACCTTAATAATCCTTGGTTTCCTGTCAACCGGCAAGATGCAGAACACCAATTTACTGACTTTATTAAAAATAGGATGACTAATTTTGGCATCTATGAGGATGCAATGCTTGAGGGTCAAAACTTCTTATTTCACAGCTGTATCAGCTCCTCCATGAATATTGGTCTCTTGTCTCCACAAAAGGTCATTCAAACACTTCTAGATTGTGCAAAAGAGTTTGAAATTCCAATGAACTCTCTGGAGGGCTTTATAAGGCAAGTATTAGGATGGAGAGAATTTATTAGAGGAATCTATCAAGTCAAAGGCGATGACCAAATGAAACGTAATTACTGGCAACATACTGGCAAGCTGACAGAGAGCTGGTATGAGGCTTCGACTGGAATAGTACCATTAGATGACTCCATTAAAACAGCCCTTGAAGACGGCTACAATCATCATATACCTAGGCTTATGGTCATTAGTAATCTAATGAACCTTTGCGAGATTAACCCAAAAGAAATTTATCGATGGTTTATGGAGATGTATATCGACTCATCAGAATGGGTCATGGTGCCAAATGTGTTTGGTATGGCGACATACTCAGATGGAGGCTTGATGTCGACAAAGCCCTACACTTGTGGATCTAACTATTTCTTAAAAATGAGTAACTATAAGAAAGGCGAGTGGTGCGATGTTGTAGACGGTCTTTATTGGCGCTTTATTGAAAAGAATAGAAGTTTTTATCAATCCAATCCTCGGCTTTCCTTGCAAGCAACATTTCTAGATAGACTCTCCCCTGAGCGAAAAGAGAGGATTTTTAGTAAAGCTGAAAACTTCATTCATGAACACACCGCTTAAATAAAAAGGGCTAACGTTAGCCAGCCCTTTATCCTTTTAAGATTCTAGCTAGTTCTGCATGATGCGACCATCAGTATAACCAGAATACCCAGGATTTGCACCAATATAGTCAGCAACAACTTCAGCTAAGTCTGGACCAAAGTCATAGATATCAGAAGCTGATCTGAAAACTTTATAACCGTCGCCACCGCCGCGAATAAAGTTATTAGAAACCATGCCATAGGTTTTATTTAAATCAAGTGGAACCCAAGTCCCATCTTCATCAATATCTATGGAGGTTACTCTTCCACCATTAGCTGGCTGAGACGCATCAAAGGTAAATCTCATTCCAGAAACTTGTGGGAATCTGCCAGCTACATCTTCGACTTCACTGACACCATTCTCAATGGCAGTTAAAAGCTGTTTTCCAGTTACCTTGAAAGTAGATAGTGTGTTCTGGAAAGGAAGAATTGTCATAACTTCTCCTAGCGTCACATCGCCTGCATCAAGGGATGCCCTTATCCCTCCAGAGTTTGCTAGAGCAATCGTGTAGCCTTTGTCAATCACCGCACCTCTCATTGCATCAGCAATCATATTTCCCATGTCACATTCTTGAACGCGGCACACTGACCTATCTCCATTAAGTGATGCAGAAACATTACCAACCTGTGTCTCTTTTAGCTTATTAATTGGCTTTTCTAAAATATCTAAGCGAGTAACGATTTGTGGGTCTTCAGCTACTGAAGAGTCAATCAAGATAGGCTCACCTTCAGCCGAAATGACATTGCCTGCCTCATCAAAGATTATATTAAGCTCTCCAAGATACTTTCCATAGGCATAAGCCTGAATAATCTGGACATCATTAACAACTGTGGGGTAAGGACCAACTGCCCTCTTATTGGTATTTGACAGCAACGCGTTATCATGACCGCCTACAATGACATCAACTCCATAAGTATTGGCAGCAATCTCTTTGTCTATCGCGTAAGATGAGTGTGATAGAAGAATAATTTTATTAACCCCTTTTGCCTTTAAAACACGAACTTCAGACTGAACTGCATTGATTGCATCGGTAAAAATGATGTTATCTCCAGGACTTGATAGATCTTTGACATCTTCAGTCACTACCCCAATAAGTCCAATTTTTTCACCACCCTTCTCAACTATTGTCGACTTTTGAAGAATATCTCTTAATGCTGGCTCTAAACTTATGTGAGCATTAGCCATAAGTACCGGAAAATCTACAGCCTCCATAAAGTCTCTCAAGGTCTCTGGGCCATCATCAAACTCATGGTTACCAACAGCCATGCCATCATACTCAAGCGCATTCATCATGCCTGCTGCAACTTTACCTTTATAAAGATTATAAAAAAGCGTTCCTTGGAACTGATCACCACCATCTAGTAGTATCGTATTTTCATGTCTTACTCGTGCTTCTTTAATAGCTGAAATTAATCTTGCTGTTCCTCCAAAACACTTACCCTCAGCATTACTATCTGCAGAGCAGTTATTGTCGTACTTGCTGATAGGTCTAAATCTAGCATGAAAGTCGTTTGTGTGCAGAATGGTGAGCTTAAAACCTTCATGTCCATCAGCCATGACTGGCTGAGAAAACATACCAAATGTTAAAAAACAACTAAGCCCAATTAGAATTGGCATTGCTTTATTCTTCTTCAATCTTAGTGATTGAAATGTATCAAATAGCCTCATAACACATCTCCCTTTAATAGAATAGTTAGAAAATATATTGATTAATCAATAATTTGCATTTTTATTGTAGACCTTTACAAACTAAAGTGGAGGCTTCTTTTAAAAAAATTATTTAAGTAAATCTGGCTTTTAATCTGGAAAGCCAGTTAGAGATATCAAGATTAATTGAGTAAAGGCAAGGAAGTAGTATTAAAGTTACAAAAGTACCAAACAATAAACCATAACCCAAAGCCATAACCATCGGCTGAAGAAAGGCATCTTTACCACCGAAACCATAGATAAGTGGGAGAACTCCTGCAAGTGTTGTAAGGGTTGTTAAGATAACTGCCCTTAAACGATCTTTTGCACCCCTGGCAATCCATTCTTTGGAAACAAAACTCTCTCCAACTTCTTTTTTGATGTGATTCAAATGACTAATCATAACCAGAGAATCGTTAACCACAACACCAACCAGCGCCAAAACCCCCAGTAAAACGAAAAAGCTAAATGTCTCAGAGTGAAAGAAAAAGGCCCAAACAACGCCAATCATAGCAAAGGGGATGCTAAGGATAACTAGCAACGGCTGTGAGTACGAATTAAACAATAGGGATATAAGCATATATATACCAAATACAGCAAAACCAAGCGCTAAAGAAAAGTCACTCAAGGCCTCTTTTGCTTCCAAGGAGCTGCCTCCTTCTATGGCGCGAACTTCAGGAAAATTGTTAATCAAATCAAGATCTTCAAGAGCCCTTTGCGAAACAGATTGAGCAGTAGTTATAGAGTCCTCAACCGCTGCACTTACTTTAACAACTCGCTCTCCATTTAAGTGCTTGTAGTTTGGGTCGCCTGGCGTCTCGATAACACTGGCAAATTGAGACATGGGAATCATTCTCCCTTGACTATTTCTGATCGAGGTTTTCGTAATATAGTCATCAGAATAGTTACTATCACCAAGATACATTTTCACATTTAGGCTAGTGTTATCAAAATCTACATCAGAAACATCCATGCCAGAATAAATTGTCCTCAAATGACTATAAACCTGCTGATATTGAATTCCTAGTCTTGCCATTGATTCGTAATCTAACAAAACCTCGATACGATTTTTACTTAAATCATCATCACGATCAATGTCGCTGACGCCGTTATAACTGTTCAGAATTTTTTCAAGTTGATCAACAGCCGCTTGTCGCTGACCATCATTACTTCCAATCAAACTGAGCTCAATGTCAAGTGCTCCTCTAGGACCACCCCTGTTTGTCCTAAAATTAATCCTTGAAACGCCTTCAATAGCTTTAGTTTCTGCTTTAAGAATTTCTATAATTTCTTTGGCAGAGATTTCACGATCATTAGCTGGAATCAAGGTGATTGCAATAGAAGCGCGATTAGATCCTCTTGATCCAATTGTGCTAGTAAAAAAGTCCAGGTTTTCACCCACCTTATCTATAATAATTTCATCAATTTTAATGATGGACTGTTCTGTAGTTTCAACTGGAGTTCCAAGAGGAGCTTGGACTCTTATATTTATGGAATTTGTCCCGCTCGATGGCCACTGAATATAACTAATCTCTTTTGTTCCAACATAGGCACTAAATGCAAGCAGCCCAATAAACAAACTCAAGACGATAAATCGCCACCTCAAGATTACCAATAATACTTTTTCAAACCATCTCTCAACAGGCTTAAACCATGTTTTTTGTTTTTTAGCCCTACTCCCAGACATGTGCGCAGGCAAAGCAATACTTACCTCAAGTAATGAGAAAGCTAAGGCGCAGATAACAGTAATTGGCAATATATATATAAATTTACCGGTCGTACCACTGACTAATAGAACCGTTGATATGGCCAGAACTGTCGTTAAAATAGTGGTAATAACTGGCATGATGACCCTTTTGAGGCCATCAACGATATTTTGATAAACGTCACCGCCCTTCTCTTTGTAGTGATGAATACTCTCAGCTATGATGATGCTGTCATCTACAACTAGACCTAAGACCAAAACCATTCCAATCGTTGAAATTAAATTAATAGTTTCACCTGCAAAACCAAGAAAAGCAACGGTACCCAAAAGGGTAACTGGGATACTGATGGCAACCCAAAACGCAGTCTTTAAAGATAAAAATAAGCCCAAAACAACCATAATGAGAGCTAGTCCCACTAAGGCGTTATTCATGACAATACTTAATCGATTGGAGACTGACTTTGATCTATCATCGGTAACTATTAAATTAAGGTCAGAGGGATACGTTTCTTTTAGTGTGTTTAAAGTCTCTCTTACTTTTTCAACCGTTCTAATAACGTCGGCTTTTTCTGTTTTTGTAACCTTTAGAATATAACCCTTAGTTCCATTAATACGAGTAATTGTATTTAAACCAATCTCACCTTCATCGATTGTTGCAATGTCTTTTAAAAGAATTGTAGGCCCATCAAAGCTAGACTTAACAACAACATTCTCCAAAGACTCCATCGTTTCATATTCAGAGATAATAACTATATTTTTTTGGTTTCTCCCTTGATTATTGTCACCAATGGCAGAACGAATATTTTGATCCGCGATAACACTTCTGACCTGATCAAAAGAGAGCTGATACTGCAAAAGCTTTTCTGGATTAATTCTGATCTGCACTTCTCTGTCTGAATCTCCACTCACATTAACACTTGAAACGCCATCAATCAACGATAGGTTTTTCTCAATATTATTTGCTATGGCTTTGGCAGTCTCGATATTTATATTGTCACCCCCTATGACTATCGTGAGAATTGGCCACTCCGTGCTGGTTCTGTCAATCACTCGTGGATCGTTAGCATCTTCAGGTAAGTCTTCAATCTCATTGACCGCCTCAGAAATACTGTCCTTCACTGATTGAATGTCATCCACATCTTCCTCAATTTCAATATTGATTCTAGATGACCCTTCAGAGGAGGTAGAGGTTAACTCCTTGATTCCGTAGATTCCCTTTATTTTGTTCTCAATAACATTCGTAATATTCTTCTCAACATCTCTAGGTGATGCACTCGGATAAGAAGTGTTTATTGAAAGTCGATCAAATTCAATAACTGGGTATGTATCACGCTGTATTTTTTGAAGCGTCATAAAGCCCAATATCACAACAGACAATGTAAAAAGGAGTGCTAGTTTTTTTTGTTTTGCAAAAAATAAAAGGAAAGTATTCATAAGCTTAGTATTTTAAAACGCATTTCGTTCAGTTTGTTCATTGATAAACCTACTTTAATTCACAATTAATCACTAGTGGTCTTAGGATTAAAAAATACTATGTTATTCTCAAACACTTACTGGAAAATGAAGAAAGAGTGAATGTTTAATATATTCAAAGTGGTTATAGTTAATAAAGCATTAACTGAATGTTATTTTTTATAATTGATTCAATAAAAATTCTCTAACTTGCCTTCCCACTATTTCAGGGGCCTCAATCAATATTGAATGTTTCAACTTCTCTAAAATACAGAGCTCAGAATGACGCAAACTGTCTGCAATTAACTTATTGAGTCTTGGATTACAGCCACCATCATTTTCCCCAGTAAGAACAAGACAGGGCTGCTTAATTTGATTCAGCCATGGAGACATTTCGGTTTCTGCATAGATACGAAAAACCTCTAGGAAGACTTCTGAATCTGTATCAAGGACCTGCTTTAATCGAAACTCTACAGAGTCATAGTTTTCATTGATAAATTTGTCTGTAAACCATCGATCAGTCAAAGTGCTTAATATTGGCTCGATGCCTTTCTGGTTCATACTCTCAACGATAGCAATCACTTTACTTTGGTCTTCTTTTGTTCTAAATGCGGCAGTACTGAGCAGTGAAATTGAAAGAACATGATTAGGATAAGACTTTGCATACCTTGGACCAATCATTCCGCCTAATGAGTGGCCAACAAGATGAATTTTTCGAAGATTGAGAGTCAGTCTAATAGCCTCTAAGTCCTCTACTAAGACATCTAAACTGTATGGTAACTCACCTTTAGAAGAGTCTCCGTGACCTCTTAAATCATAACTTATGCAGGTAAAGTTGTTTTCTAGATGAGGGATAACATGATCCCAGGCAGATTTACGAGCTCCAATGCCGTGAATGAAGATGATTGCCGGCCCTGAACCCGAAATACTATAGCTTGAATCAATGCTGGCCATAATCTATGAAAAATGAGGAATCACTTTATCAGAAAACTCTTCAATTGAAGCCATTGTATCTTCATGACTCGCACCAAAATTCATATTCAAAATCAATCGATCAATGCCGATTTCTTCATAGGGCGAGAGCTTATCAATCATCTCCTCAACCGAGCAAATCAATAAACTCTCATTCAATTCCTCCATGCTTTGCTTTCTAGGCAATATATCAATCATTCCATGGTTTACCTTACCGGGGCCAGTAAAGACATTATCAAAACGTGAATAGTATTCATAAGCCGTCTCAAGTTTCTCTCTCTTGTCTTGCTCATTTTTTACAACAAATGCAACTCTTGATAAAGATAAACTTAAGTCATCGCCCTTTTGACCTAGATCTCTCTTGCCTCTATTAAATCCGTCAACTTGATTCAACATTAACTGGTGGTCACCCGAAAGTGGCGTTGTCATAATATGAAAGCCTCTCTTAGTGCACTCATAGATTCCCTCTGGATCTAAGACAGCCATCATAATTGGAGGACCATTTTTAGTCATTGGTCTTGGCATCACCGTTAATTTGTCAAAATTATAGTATTTTCCGCTCCAAGACACTTCTTCTCTTGAAAGGAGAGCCGTTAAGACATCAAGGGACTCGTTAAACTTTTCTCTACTTTCATCTAGAGGGGAGTCTAATCGAGCCATTTCGTATGCAAAAGCGCCCCTACCAACTCCCAAGAATAGTCGATCATTAGTAAATATTTGAGAAGCAATAACTTCTCCAGCGTAAACCCTCATATCATGAAGAGGCAAAACAACAACAGCTGTAATAATATTAATGTTTTGGGTCGCCTCAGCAATCTTCACTGCAAACTGGAGGGGCGCAGGCATCATCAAAATATTGATTAAATGATGCTCTGTTAAAGCAACGCTATCGTAGCCACCTTGGTCACATAGAACAGCCTGCTCAAACATATCGCCATATAGACGATTTCCAGTGTATTCTTTAGTCCTTAAGTAGGAGGATAATTGCTGGCAAAACTTCATAAATTAGTTATTAGAGGCTAAAGATTCTTAGTGACAACTTTATCATAAAGCATAACTTTATTTTTTAAAATTTCAAACTCAAATATAATGCAATTGTGAATAAAATCTTACCGTCTATATTTGCCATCATTCTTTTGGCTACTGGCCTAATCTATAAAGATATTTATTTGATTCTTAAGCTTGCTCTTTATTTTGGTTTTTGGTACTCAATCATATGGTTAACGAAGTTTTTATCTCGAGACTTTACAGATGGAAGAAAGAATGATTTTTTTGGAGAATAACGGTTTTGCTGAATAAAAAATCAGAAATTGTAATTGTTAATGACAAACTCTATCACCTCGGCATTAAAAAATCTGATCTTGCTGAAAATATCTTTATTGTTGGTGATCCTGCTAGGGCCATTCGAGTGTCTCTAGAGTTTGACCAGATTGATTGTGAAATTTCAAATCGTGAGTACTTAACTTTTACTGGGAGTTATCAAGGTATGCCCGTTTCAGTTATTGGTACAGGTATAGGAACAGATAACGTTGAAATTGCCCTAGTGGAGGCCTATATTGCTCATGAATTTGATTTAGAGAGCGGAGAAAGGCAGAATAACTGTAAACCATTAACCATTATTCGTCTTGGCACTTCTGGAGGCATTCAGTCAGATGTCACACCAGGATCAATTGCGATCTCTTCATATGCACTTGGTCTTGATAGTACTGGAATTTATTACGAACAGCCTGCTGAAGATCAGGTTGTAAAAAAAATAGAAGTAGAATCATCAAAAATTCTAAATAGTGCGATTTCTGAAAAATCTCGGTTTAAAGGAAAAATAACACCATATGCTTCTAAAGCTTCAAGCAAGGTGACAAAAGCACTCATCAACCAAGCTAAGCTTCAGGGCGTCGAATTTGCAACTGGAATTACTGTGTCTTCTCCAGGCTTTTATGGCCCTTCGTCTCGATATATCGAAGGATTAAACAATACGCTAGAAGATATTAAAGGTAGTCTCTCAACGCTTAATATTGATGGCTTAAAAGTTCATAATATGGAGATGGAGTCTAGCCTTCTTTTTCATTTATGCTCTCAGCTTGACTATCATGCTGGAACGATCTGTACAATTATCAGCGGACCTGACGATAGTGACTCAATTATTGATTATGAAGCTGCAATAGGCAGCACAATCAAAATAGGATTGAACGCCCTTAAGGAGCTTAATGGTGCTTAATAAATCAATTCGAAAGCAGATACTATTAATCGCTTTATTATTCTTTGGAAGCTCAATATGTGCTGACGAAGCAAATAAAATGTCAATCATCGATGACCAGACTAATCACATCATGGTTGAGAGTTTTAATTTTGAGCGTTTAGACTCTGAAGACGCTACAACAATAAAAATTGAAACCAATAAAATAACTAAAGTGAGCTGCTCTATCTTTGATAAAAATAATAGACCCGTTACTACTCTAGAGGGGGAGATTAAGCCGCCATTAACCGAGATTAAAGCGTTCTCTAAAAACGTAATGGTCACCTCTGTCAGGTGTCTTGAGATAGAAGAAGATATTAATCAGCAAGGAGATGAGCTAATGGAGATGTACTTCAAAATGCCAACATTCCTATTAGATAATATTCAAGATTAAACCCTTAAAGAAATAACCGCAGGAAATAACCTTCACTGCGGTCTAAGATTTAAATTCTATTTCTGATTTTCAATGTTCTTGAATTCTTTTACAGTTAAAACTGCACCAATAATAGCAAGAACAAAACAGAATAGCCCGGTAAGAAATATTAATGAATCATCCATAATCAGTCCTTCCTAGCTATTATCTTGAAGTAAATAGCAAATGTTAAAATTGACGGTATCCAAGTAGAGGTAAACAAAGCTTCTTGCCTTGTATCAACCCCTTGAAACCACAGATATGCTGTGGTTACAAATGCAACACCAACAGAAACCAAAATACATATATCTGACGTTTTAATCATAATTACATCCTTGTTAAAAAATTAGTCTTCATTCCAAAAAGCCCAAGAAGCAATCAGTAAAAAGAGCACCGCAAAGGATGCATGCGCCCTTATACTTGTTTCCTGAGGTAACACTATTAAAAATGGAACAATATTAGCCATACCTAATAAAAGCCAAACTACACCCAACGATGCTAATGAAAGCGCTAATACCCCTAATTTTTTTCTCATATCCAGTTAGTAGTTCAACTTCAGAAGTTAGTTTAGAGAACACAAGTAAACGATAAATGTGGAATTCATGAATATTGAGTGTAGATTAAAGCAATGAATTTATCAATATGAAATAATTAGCCAATCAACTTTAGATAACCGCTCTAATAATGAATGTAATTTCTCCAAAAAAACTCATCAATAGTAAGTGGACTAAACTGAATCCATTAAATTCAGAAAGGCACTTTATTGTAACCAAGGTTGAGTTTAACGAAAATCTAACTATCACTCATTGTTTGATTGAGGCTGTGGTCACTAAAAGAGTTGAAGAGATAGAATGGAGCGAACTGAAGGATGATAATGCTTGGAAGCATGGCTGGAAATAAAAATGAAGGGCACTTTCATACCTAAAATAAATTATATAATGCCTTTATGAGCAAAAAAAATGGACTAAATACTGAGCTATTAGAGAACGGAATGACTCTTCAAACGAACTATTTAAATGGTTTGAAAAGTGGCTCTGAAACCTATTATTACTCTAATGGTCAAAAGGCATCTGAAGGTTTCTATAAAGACAATAAATTAGAAGGCTCCCTAATTTACTGGTATGACAACGGGCAAAAAGCATCTGAAGGCCATTACATCAATGACAAACCTGAAGGTATCCAAACGGCCTGGGATGAAAATGGACAAATTGAATCAGAGCAAGAGTACAAAAATGGTGAACTCAACGGTAAATCTATTTTTTATGAAAATGGCATCAAAACTTCAGAGTTTGAATTAAAAAATGGCGATGTTGTCAGAGAGCTAAATGGATAACAGAGTTGTTGATTGCTATGCTGAACTTAAACGTCTCAGAGACTTACAGTATGAATCCGACTTTATTGATGATCACAAGCAGTCTGGCTTGTATAGAGAAAAAGCTGAACATATACAAAGTTTAATCAATCAAGGTGTTGAGTACATACCCAACTTTTAAAAAATGATGACTGAACACACTCAATACTACTTTGGATATGGGTCAAACCTCTCAAAGGAACAGATGGCAATTCGCTGCCCGGAATCCAAGTATTTTGCATCAGGAATGCTGTCAGGCTACTCATGGCTCATCAATACAAGAGGATATGCAAGCATCAAGCCCTCTGAAAATGATTTTGTCCTTGGAGAAGTATTTACTTTGAGTCAGCAAGATGTTGACTATTTGGATATCTATGAAAGCGTTGAAGAAGGCATGTACTTAAAGTCTAATTTGAGTGTTGAAACCTCAAAAGGCAGTATTGATTGCCTGGTTTATATTGCCTCTGATAGCACTCCAGGTATTCCTCAAGAAGAGTACATTGAAAGAATCAACCTGGGGATAAAGAGTGCAAATTTGCCGGATGACTACGTTCAAAAAGCAATTAGGCCCTTTATTCCAGAGAGCTAGAGAACCACTTTTAATTCTTCATTCATATAGCAGTCAACAACGAGATGGTAGCGATCTAAACTGCTGTTATTGCTGACCGAGTGAGGCTTAGTGACATCCAAATAATAGAAGTGTCCTACTTTTAGGTTAAGTTTTTCTCCATTCTCATCTTCATCGTTTTTATACATTGTGAACACAACTTCACTATTGGTTCGGATCGGAACATGAATTCTGACTATCTTTTTGTTTTCGATGTCTGGATCAATGTTGTCATTGTGTTTACGTAATGACTTACCTGCTGCAAGCTTCATGAGACGTATTCTCTCAAACTTGCATGGCAATCTAGCTATTATTTCCCTTATCGGCTCCATGATGGGTTTATTCAGTATTGATGTCCATTGAAGTTTTTTATCAATTTTTTTGTCATTTCTAGCGAAGCCTGGTTTGTATATATCTGATGGATTAACCCCATAGCCATGAACGGATAAAGCTGTCCATATATTATTATTCTTGTAGGGAGCAATTTGTGTTAAAAGTTGAAATTTTGCATGATCGAGATAATCTGATACATCAGATAAATCTTGCATATAAGGCTCTATTTTTATCTCATAATTATTCATAATAAAAAAAAATTTAAATGATTGATAGAGTCTTAAAGTTAATGATTTTTAGTAAGAACAGTTCATCTATATGATATACAATTGATGCTGAGAAAATTATATCTTCTTATAGGTAGGTCACTAGCCCTATTAAAACTAAAATACCTCAAGAAATCTGTGACAATGATGATGAATTAAAGACTATCTATCACAGCAGAGATACAGTTTGTATTTGGGTTCTTAAATCGCGAGAGGATCGTAATCGTTTTGTGGATGAAACTGCTGGAACTTTAAGATGAAAGAGAAAAAAAACTTTAAATCTTTTTATTAATAATTTACAAAGGAATGTAATATGAGTTGGTGGTCAACGGTTATTGGTGGTGCGGTAGGCTTCATGATTGGGGGTCCATTAGGGGCAATGCTTGGTGTAGCGTTTGCAGGTAATTTCTCAAAACGAAGAGCGCAATCTGGCTTTAATAATAATTTTGGCCCTGGAAACCAACAGCGAGTCCAGGCGGCTTTCTTTAGTGGTGTCTTTTCAGTCATGGGTTATATCTCTAAAGCTGATGGAAAAGTTTCAAAATCTGAAATTATTATGGCGCAACAGGTCATGGAGCATATGCAGTTATCAGAGGATATGATTAAAGTGGCTAAGGATCTTTTTAATCAAGGGAAACAAGAAGATTTTAATCTAGATGAGGTGCTTGAGCAGTTTCGAGTTGAAACGCATAGAAGGTCTCATCTAATTCGTATGTTTCTAGAAATTCAAATCCAAGCGGCATATGCTGATGGCGTCTTTGATCAGAGTGAGCATAGCGCACTTAAAAATATCGCTCAGAAGCTTCGATTTCCTCTCAACGAGTTAGAAAATCTGATTCAGCAATTTTCAGCTGCCAAAAGTGGAAGTAAGCAAACCTCTATTGAGGATGCCTATAAGACCCTAGGCATAGATGAGTCTCTTACTGACAAAGAGGTTAAACGCGCCTATAGGCGACTTCTTGCGCAGCACCACCCAGATAAACTTGTTGCCAAGGGGCTTCCTGAAGAGATGCAAAAACTAGCCAATGAAAAAACCCAAGAAATTATTAGTGCTTACGAGACAATCAAAAAGCATAGAGGTATGCGTTAAGAATTTAGCTTATACTGTTTGCGATTTATCCCCAATAGTCCTTTGATATAGTATCAATAACCTCTTGGCTTTCTAGCTCAACACCAGCATTAGCTCTCTTTTGAGTGATGTCTGTTCGCTGTGTTAGAACTTCAAATTTGGATGGATCTTTCACTTCAGTAACGTCATAGACTTTGGTTTCATCATCATTCGTTCCAGCCCAAAGTATTTTAATTCCCAGCTCATTCAAGTCTGGTTCAATATCCTTGTACATTGCAAGCCAATTATCAAAACCTTTAGTAATTTTAAAAGTTGATAAAAACTTCATAGATTGCTCCTTTTTTGAATTATGAATACTTATTTTAATTCAAGTTTCAATAGAGCTCAAGAATGAATTAATACTCAACAGAATCAATTTTTCTGGCTCATATAATCCCAATATTGCTCTAAATCTTTTTCAAAAGAAATGACATTGTCACCCTTTCTAAAGAGCCTTTTCTCTTTCTTTTTAGTGTTCCATTTGAGATCTTGATTGAGATTATTGTATGCCCTTACTAGTTCTTGTTTGGTTGAATTCTCAATACTATCAACCCAATCGTCTTTCTGAATATTTACCTCAACCCAACCATTCATAATGCAAACCTCACGCCAAATTTCATAGGATAAATCGTCCTCATTTTTTTCAGCAATACGATTAATAAATTCTTGAAGTAATGGAGACTCATTAAGATAATAACTCATTGATATTCAATCAAAAATTTATGATAACAAGTCGTCAAAAAATTTACCTATTTCAGTAAATATTCCATTGTCCTTGTGGATCTCTTCTTTCTCTTTCTTGAGCCATTCGTCTATATCACTCTCAAACCATCTATTTGCTCTCCCGTATTTTTTGGGAGCAGGAAAGTCACCTTTTTTGATCATCTGATATAGCTTAGTCCTTTTAAAGCCAACAATTTCAATGACTTGTTTTTCGGTGAGTAACTTATCCATCCCTAAATTATATTCAAACTGAGAAATTAAATGAGGTCAGTTGATACTGCAAGAATAGCAATAGCTAGCAAGGCTAGAGTTTGCATAACTAGAAGCGCAATAGATCTGCCGCCTAACTCCATCATTGACTTGAGTGATGTCGTAACGCCCAAACCTGCAATAGCAAAAACCAGAGACCATTGAGAGACGTTAGCTAGAAACTGAGATAGTATGATTGGTATATATCCGCTACTATTAATAACTAAGCAGACTGCAAAAGCGAGAGCAAACCAAGGGAATGCTTTTGAACTAATCGATTTAGATTCTCCTCTATTGAGAATAACTGCAATTATGATGACGATAAATGGTAGCATAGAAATCCTTAGCAGCTTGATAAAGGTCGCTATATCCCCAGCCTCGTTTGACACCGCATAACCCGCACCAACAACCTGAGCAACATCATGAATTGTTGAACCAATGAGGATACCAATTTCAGCGTCACTGAACTCTGCTACCGAGAAAAGAATGGGGTACGCAATCATGGCAATAGTCGAGAGTGCTGTGACGCAGACAACGATAAACAATGTATCGCGATGCCTCTCCTTCCAGTTAGGTAGGACTGAGGCAACAGCAAGGGTAGCAGCAGCACCGCAGATAGAAACGGCGCAAGCGGTCAATAGGCTAAACAGATACCTTCTTCCCATAAGTTTGGCAATCAGAATACTGGCTCCTATAGACAGAATGACTAAAATTGGAACAAATAACAAGGTGTTCATACCTAGTCCAGAAATTTGCTCGATGGTAACCCTAAAACCTAATAATGCGACCCCAAAGCGCAAAATTTTCTTACTGGAAAACTCAATTCCTGGGGCGCAGCGCTCATCAGCTGAAAGAAAATTAAAAGCAATTCCAATTAGTAAGGCAAACAGCATGACTGGCGCTTTGTAATGAAGACTCAAAAAACCTGCAGCGGCAGCAATAGTGCCAACCACAATGAGGCCAGGAGAAAGGACAGAAAGTCGATTCTGTAAGTTAAGAAAAAGTGAATTCATAAATAATGGTATTTTACTTTATGTGAAAAATATAAATCGTAGTATCATGATAGTTTTAATAATAAAAAAGGAGTCAGTTATGAATGTATGCGTAGTATCTACTTTTGAAGGGACTACTGAGGACTATTTGGACATGTTTAATTCAACCAAAGAGAGTGCTCAAGGCTTTATGGTTGATTATGAATTAGGAGTGATTAGAGAGGGAAAGGTGATGCTAATGATGAACATTACGGATATGAATAAAATGCAGGAAGTAATGGGCTCTGAGGAAATGAAAGCCTGGGACGAGAAATTTAATTGTGTAGATGAAATCTATGCTCTTGATAAAATGAACTAATGAAAGTCCAGCACAAGCACCTCATCGTCAGGGCTAAGGTTAATCAGCCTCCAACTGATCAGAATTGCTGGCTGACAGATCTCGTCTCAAAAAAGGAAATAAATTAGTTTCCTAGGAATTAAAAGCAAATTTTGCCTTTATAGGGCTTAATTGATCCCTTCCTAAGATCATGTCCGCTGCTCGAGAGGCTATCATTTGAGTTGGTGCATTTAAGTTTCCAGAAATAATTTGTGGCATGACTGACGCGTCAACGACGCGAAGTCTTTCAATTCCTCGCACTTTCATTTGGTCATCAACGACCGCCATCTCTCCATTACCCATAGCACAGGAACAACTAGGGTGATAATCCGTCTCTGCAGCAGATTTAATAAATTCGATAATTTGTGCATCAGACTGCACTTTCGGCCCCGGTATTAGTTCAATCCCCCTAAATTCATCAAAAGCTGGCTGTAAAATGAGTTCTCGAGCTTTTTTGATTCCATTTAGCATTTCAGATAAATCCTCTGGATGTTGCAAGTAATTGAAAGTCATTAATGGCTTATCGAGCGGATTTGCTGACTTCAAAGTGACTTGCCCCTTACTTCGAGGTCGAAGCTGATCAACGTGAATTGCGAAAGCTTGAAGCAAAGATATTTTATTAGCATTGTATTCAAATCCTACGGGACCAAAGTGGTACTGAATATCCGGATATATGGCATTTGAACTACTTCTTATGAGTCCACCTGCCTCCCATATATTTGATGACGCAATCCCCTTTCGAGTAAAGACCCATCTGATGCCAGTTGCTAATTTACGATGAGGCTGGTTCACCTTGTGAATAGGAAAACTTTTTTTGCATGCGTACTGAAGTATGATGCAAGAATGGTCTTGTAGGTTTTGGCCAACCCCTGGAAGATCAAGGTGAACGTCTATTCCATGCTCTTTTAGATGCTTTGAAGGACCGATACCCGAGAGCATAAGTAGGTGCGGCGAGTTAATGGCACCGCCCGATAGGATTACTTCTTTATTAGTCTCTACTGAGTGAATCTTACCTTTGTGCTGAAAGGTCACTCCGCTAACTGAATGACCCTCAATATCAATTTTCAAGACCTGCGCTCTTGTGAGCAGCGTTATGTTTCCTCGAGCAAGAGCAGGTTTAAGGTGAGCTGTTGCAGCACTACACCGTCGCCCATTTTTTCTTGTTGCATCAAGCCTTGCTATGCCTTCTGGCTTGTAACCATTAAGATCTTCTGAATAACCCTGTCCAGACTGAGGTCCAGCCTCTTCAAAGGCATCAAATAAGGGATTGTCGAAAGAACCTTTTGAGACGCCAAGGTTGCCGCTCCCACCGCGCCAGAGATTTTCACCGCGATCTGATGATTCACCCGACTTAAAATAAGGCAAGCACTGATTATAAGACCAGTCCTTTAATCCAAATTCAGATTGCCATCGATCGTAGTCTAATGGATGGCCCCTCATATAAACCATTGAGTTAATCGACGATGAGCCTCCAACCACTTTACCTCGGGGTATAGGTATGTTTCGATTAAAAAGCTCTGGCTCGTCCTGACTGAAATAGTTCCAGTTAATCTTTGGATTTCTGTAGGCTTTATAGACGCCAGCAGGAATATGGATCATCAAATTGTAATCCATTGGACCTGCTTCTAATATCAAGATTTTATTATTAGAATCTTCGCCAAGCTTGTTAGCAAGAACACACCCTGCTGAACCTGCCCCAACGATTACATAATCATAATTATTCATATAGACTTTCGTTTACAAAACGTAATTTAGTAGCTTAATTATTATATGAAAAATTAATCAAAAATTGTAAATCTTGAAAGGAGGTTTATCTAAATTTAACCCATTGCTTGAAGTTTATAAGGCGTTCTGACTACGCCCATCTCTTCGGCCATTTTTTTAGCTGCGTCCGAGTTAAACATTGCCATCATACCCGTCGGGTCAAACACGTCCACGACAACAATAGCGGTATGGTCATCCACTTTACCGACTTTAGCATCTCTTGAGAATTGTAATCTTTGATCCTCTAAAGCATCAAAGCCCTTCTTCCATTCATCGAACGTTCCATTACTGATTTCAATCATAACCATTGTATTCATCATCTTCTCCTATTATTAGTATTAGAGTTTTTAGTACTTTGAAAACTCAGTATATACCTAGACTCTAATTTAGGTCAAGCTGACATCAGTTTTATCATTGAAATGGTTGTTTTAGTTTTCTTCGACTCTTCTCATAGTAAATACACCCAAGATAACCAAAACTAAGCTATTCAGCATCCATAAAGGTGCCACAATACTGTCTCCACTGTTTGATAACTGCTCAGGACTCAAGATAGCAAGATAAGCAAACATCACAAAGGAGACAAGTGATAATAAACCCGATAGCCAAGTAGGGAAAAGATTGGTACATAAATATCCTAATCCAGTGAAGAATATTCCAAGATACATAATTGACCAGCCTGTCCAGGCAATGGCCTCACCAATGAAACCAGACTCAGCACTGATCTCGGCGCTATTGATGGCATCTGAAACAAGCCCCATACTTAGACCAATAACTATCATTAGCAACCCGGCGTCAATGTATGTCTGAACTTTTATCAAAGCATTTTTTTCAACATTTCTTGTCGCCATGAAAGCTATTGGGATACTAATCAATGCATAAGCTGCAATTTTTTCAGTATGCGCCTTACTTAAGAGGCCAGTTTCACCAAGCAGCATATATACAACTAGTGAACCCAGACCAGCGATTATAAATAGAATTCCGTTTACTTTTTTATCTGACATGACTTACCCCTTATTGTGTGATTATTAAAGCTGATTTCTTTATTCAAAAACCTTTCCTAAACACTTGACAATGCCTTGTGTTACCTCATCATTCTGAAGTAAGGTTGCAATTGCTTTTCTCTCAGCCTCTTCTTCTGAAATATTATCAGTCTCTAGTAGCTCAAGACCCAACCTAAGAATATCTTCAATGCTCAGTACTTTAGAGATGACGTTTGTCGTGCAACCGCAGTATTCATAAAGTTCGCCAGTTGTTAGCCAGTCCTCATCATCAGAAGCGCATCCATAAAATATCTCATCTAAAAGCTCTCTACTCTCAATTTCAGCCTTTGCATTGAATGAAATTAAAAGAGTGAAAATTATTAATGCAATCTTTTTCATAGTTTTTTATTGTACAGATTTATTTAATCGACATCTCTAAACACCCTCCACTTAGGAAAGGTCTTTCAAAGAGTAATAACGAATTAACTCCTAAAGAGTTTTTTTATTCGCTTGTATTTCCCAAAGTCTTGCATACTGGCCATTGAGATCAAGCAAATCTTGATGTTTCCCTTGCTCTGCAACACTGCCATTATCAAGTACAATAATTTGATCGGCATCGACAATGGTAGAGAGGCGATGAGCAATCACCATGGTTGAGTGCTTATGAGCCAAACTCACTAAGGCCTTTTGGACCATTTTCTCAGAATACGAATCAAGCGCTGAAGTGGCCTCATCAAAGATTAAGATCTGAGGATTTTTTAATAAAACTCTTGCAATCGCGAGTCGCTGTTTTTCTCCACCAGAGAGCTTTAAGCCTCTCTCACCAACCAATGTTTCATAGCCTTGCGGCAAAGAGTCAATAAAACTATCTATAAAGCTGAGCTCAGCTGCCCTCTTCACTTCTGTCTCAGTGGCACCTGAGCGCCCATAAGCAATGTTGTAGTAGATGCTCTCATTAAACATCACTGGGTCTTGAGGTACTACCCCTATTGCGCTTCGAACTGAGTCTTGGGTGAATAATTTAATGTCTTGCTGGTCAATACTTATCTGACCGCTAGAAATATCATAGAAACGAAACAGCAGCTTAGCAAGCGTCGACTTACCCGCACCAGATGGTCCCACAATCGCTATTTTTTGCCCCGGCTTAAGAGTAAAGTTAATATTTTTAAGAACTGCCTCCTTGCCAGGATAAGCAAAAGTAACGTTATCAAATTTAACCTCGCCTTGTGTAATTATAAGATCTGAGGCATTTTCAACATCAGTCACCTTAGAGGAGCGCTCCAAGAGGTCAAACATATTGTTCATATCGATGAAGTTATGTTTTATTTGGCGATAAATGATTCCCAAACCACCGAGCGGTAAAAACAGCTGTAGAAGGAGCGCCTGAATCATTATGAGGTCGCCCAAGCTAAGACTTTTATTAACAACGCCTTGTGCTGCCATAATTAAAATAATAGTGACACCAATTGCAATCACAGCGCCCTGAACAAAGTTAAGCGCAGTCATTGAAGTAAAGCTTTTAGTAGCAAGATTTTCCCAGCGCTGCATCGTGTCACCGTAACGATCAACCTCAAACTTTTCTTGATTGAAGTACTTGACGGTCTCGTAATTAATCAAGCTGTCCACCGCATTGGTATTGGCCTCGGACTGCATGTCATTCATCTGGTAGCGATACTTCATCCTCCATGTAGTAATGGCAAAGGTTAAAGCCGCATAAAAGAACACCGTCAATAGAGATACGCCGGCAAAAAGAAGGTTGTAGTTCAGCCACAAAATACCAATCACTAAACAAATCTCAAATACGGTTGGCAGAATATTGAAAACAAAAATAGAGAGAAGCGTAGATACGCTCTGGGTTCCTCGATCAATATCACGAGTAATACCCCCGATACGACGATCCAAATGAAAGGATAAGTCCAAGGTATGTAAATGTTTAAAGACGCCAAGCGCGATCAAATTCATTGCATGGTAACGCACCTTAGCAAAGATGGCATCGCGTAGCTCGTTAAAGAGAGAACTTGCGAGCCTTAAAAGGCCATAAGCCAGCAGCATACCCAGCGGCAATATCAGAACTAAATTAGTCTGATCAAGGCTATCCACAATCTCTTTTAGCGCAAGAGGAACAGCAACATTTGCTAATTTTGCTAGCATTAAAAAACTAACCGCCCAAATAACGCGTGCACGCATTTTTATTAAGTAAGGCAAGAGCTTCTTTAAAACCTTAATGTCTCTGGTTTTAAAGTCGTAAGCTATAGTTTGATTGCTCTTTGATTTCATTAAGTTATGTTGGAGATTAATGAAGCTTTATTGAAAGTTGACAAAATTATAAAGTGGTGCCCTCTTCAACATAAACAATATTTGGAATAGTGAATTACTATTATGCTTTTAAAACGAGAGACCTTTATCATAAGCCTGTTTAATGTAACTCAGACATTCTGCTTTGGTTATTTTATTTGTCTCTTTTAAAAACATAATCTCTGAATTCTCAATACCGCAGTAATCTAATATTCCTATATTTAAAGAAGTATTTATAGCAGCTTCATAATCTCTCTTAATTAGTTGTTCTTTAGTAGCTCCAGCAACAGCAATCATTAGACCTTTTTTTACGTTATGCCCATTAGAGCCATACATTAATCCATAATTCCAAACCCTATCAATCCAACCTTTTAACATAGCTGGCAAAGACCACCACCAAAGAGGAAAGACCATAACAACTGCATCATTATTATTGAGACGCTCAAATTCTGACTGTACTTCTAGAGAGTAGTTTTCAAGGCTCCCATCATTTGGCTCATCTTCAACTCTTAAGACAGGATCAAAATTTTCTTTGTAAAGATCTAATAATTTGACTTGATGCCCTACTTTAGAAGCTCCCTCAGAAAATGCTTCAGCTATTTGAGATGTCAAGGAATCGGAACGAGGATGGCATAACACGACAAGTATTTTCATTAGTAATTTATGGATTTATATATATTATTTAAGATTATAACTAAAAGACCCTCCCTCACACATCAAACGAAATTTGAATTCTTTTTGAGCTATAATTTACCCTTTTTTACATCTCTCCTTATCTAATGAAAAAAGTAATATCTTTTGTATTGTTTCTATTTTCAATTCAAGGGTTTGCTTCATCATGCCCTGATGGCAGTGAGCCAATCAAGAGTGTTTCTGATGATGGAACTTATTATGTTTTTAACTGTGATGGAAATAATGAACAAGCATCTTCGTCAAGTACCGATTCATCTTCTGGTAATTCAACTAATAGTAATTCAAACATAAAAGCATTAGCTGGTATTGAAATTGAAAATGACCCCAATATTGACTTTTTTAAACCACCACAAAAGCCTTATCCAATAGGTAAATTATACTGGTTTGGCATGATGTGGCAGATGGCAGATTTTAACAAGGATGGTTACAGTGATGTACTGTATATAGGTACTATGAATCCAAATAATGTTGAAATGACTGGTGAGGATACTGGTGGAATTTGTGGTGGTGAAGTTTGTAAAGGAAATAAACCACTACCATCACTATATTTGGGCGATGCAAAACAAAATTTGACTTATGCGCCTGAACTCCTTTTTGATAACCGCGATGATAGCGGAATGTCGTCTGGAAGGCAGCTTCTTGTTGCAGATTATAATAATGATAGCATTCTTGATTTTTATGTTGCTGACCACGGAGTTGGCACACACAATGGCGTTCGAGATAGCTATTTTTTAAGCCAGCCTAACGGCACCTGGGTTGAATCCTCAGAAACACATCTAAGCCACTCCAATTTTGTAGTATTTGACCACGGCGGGGCTACGGGTGATATTGACAATGATGGTGATATGGATGTTGTTATCACTGAATTGGCTCAGATGAAACGTGGAACTGCCTTTTGGTGCTTGATCAATGATGGAGCAGGTTATCTTAAGAAGCGTGCATGTGGTGGAACTGGAGCTTCTGGATTGGAGCTTGCCGACCTAGATAATGATGGTGATTTGGATGCACTTGTGGGTGCTTCAGAATTTGATAATTACAATAGAAATTTTACTGGTATTGTTTGGAATGATGGCAATGGTAATTTTCCTAAATACAACACCACATCCTTACCTCAACATAAGAAGAGATGGGGACATATACCTGAAGCTTCAGCAGCCGATTTAGATGCTGATGGCGACCTTGATATTGTGTACAGCAGAGTAGGATATTTATATGTTGGAACAGCAATACAAATCATAGAAAATTTAGGTAACAAGAAGTTTAAAGACCACGGAATAATTCCTTTAGTTGAAGCGCCAGCTGACTACACACCAACTCACGAAGGGAATGAATGGAATGATTTTATTCAAATGATTAAATTTAGAGATCTTGATAAAGATGGGGATATCGACTTATATTTATCAAGTTCCCAGTCACAAAAAACTAATGGTATGGTTTTGCTAAATCAGAGTGATTTTGCTTTTGAGTTATTACTCCCCAACGTTGCTCAAAAATATGTGTCAATTGACTTCAATACACCTATCCTTCTCAGTGAAGAACAAAAAGCAGAAGAGCAAGCAATAGAAGACGAAATTGCAGCATTTGAGGCAGAACTGGCAATGGAACTTGGTGAATAATTATCCTGATTCTCCCATCAAACTGAGCTTGGACTTTAGTACAAGTTAATATACAATCTTAGGATGACTGAGAAAAAGGGTTTAAAAGATGCGTATTCATTGAAGACCCCTGAGGATTCTGTAAATTTATATAAGACTTGGGCTTCTACCTATGATGATGATTTTGCCAAGCAAAATGACTATCGCTCTCCAATAGAAATCGCTAAATTTTTTGCTCAATACTCTAATGATGAAGATACACCTATTCTCGATGTTGGCGCAGGAACAGGACTCATTGGAGAGTGCTTAAATCTGAATTCAAAAGAAATAGATGCGATTGATATTTCTCCTGAAATGCTCAATATTGCAAGAACTAAAAATTGTTATTCAGAAATAATTGAGGCAGACCTAACAAAAAGGTTATTGATCAATGATAATCATTATGGGGCCATTGTCAGTGCAGGGACTTTTACCCATGGACATGTTGGACCCAATGTATTAGATGAGCTCTTAAGGGTTGCAAGTCCCGGTGCTCTTTTTGTTTTTACGGTTCACTTTAAGTTATTTAATAAAGCTGGTTTTGACAAGAAACTTCTAGAAATTAAAAAAAATATTACTCAGCCAACTTTCCATGAAGTTGATGTTTATGGAAGCAATCCAGATAAAGAACACGGAAGTGATCAAGTCATCATCACAGTATTTAGAAAAAAATAACTGCTTGGTGGAGGGAATGGGATTCGAACCCATGAAACCGTGAGGTTTACACGCTTTCCAAGCGTGCGCGATCGACCACTCTGCCATCCCTCCTAAACTGAATTTTTAACCCTTTGAGGACTCTATCATTGATTCTATCTGTTCATCCTCTATGCGCGTCATGAGCGGCTTAAATTTATTAATTTGGTGCCCTAACAATGGACTCTTAATGTCATTCCAGTTCAGGGAGTCAACATTCAAAAATGCTTCTGATTTCTCTGCCATCTCAGGGAGTACTGGCTTTAAGTAAGTCATCAGAACTCTGAAGAGGTTTATTGCTAGTGAGGTAATCTCGTGAACCTCCTGCATCTTGCCTTCTTCTTTTGCGAGCTGCCAGGGCTTCTTCTCATCAATGTACTGGTTGGCTTTGTCCGCATGCTTCATAATCGAGCGCATCGCCTGACCAAAGTTTCTGTCCTCATAGTGCCCTGCTATATCACTGCTAGCAGCTACAAACTCATCATAGAGTCCTTGTTCACAGCATACTTTAGAGAGTTCTTTGTCAAACTTCTTGACAACGAATGAGGCGCTCCTCGAGGCAATATTAACCACCTTGCCAACAAGATCCGAGTTAACACGCTGCTTAAAGTCTTCAAGATTAAGATCAATATCGTCAATCTTAGAGGAAAGCTTGTAGGCATAGTAATATCGAAGGCACTCAGGATTAAGCGTTTCAAGATAAGTTCTGGCTTGTATGAAAGTTCCACGCGACTTACTCATCTTTTGCCCATTAACGGACAAGAATCCGTGAGCAAAAATTGCGTTCGGCATTCTAAAGTTTGACCCAATGAGCGTAGCCGGCCAGAACAATGCATGGAAGTAGACAATGTCCTTACCAATGAAGTGATAGAGTTCTGTATCAGAGCCCTTCTCAAAAAAATCATCAAACTCAAGGTTAGAGTTATCGCAGAGCTTTTTAAAGCTTGCCATATAGCCTATCGGAGCGTCTAACCATACATAGAAGTACTTGTCCTGTGTTCCCGGTATCTTAAAGCCAAAATATGGCTTATCTCTTGATATATCCCACTGCTGAAGCCCTTGATCAAACCATTCGGCCAATTTATTACTAACCTCATCTTGAAGGTGTCCTGCGTTAGTCCAGTCTTTGAGTTGTTGCTCAAATTGAGGCAGATCAAAGAAGTAGTGTTCAGAATCCTTCTCAACAGGCACAGCCCCAGAGACAACTGACTTTGCATTTTTAAGCTCAGTCGTTGAGTAGGTTGCACCGCACACTTCACAATTGTCTCCGTACTGATCGTCCGCACCACATTTAGGGCACTCACCTTTAATGAAGCGATCTGGCAAAAACATCTCTTTTTCAGGGTCAAATGCCTGGGATATAACCCGTGTCTTGATGAAGCCAGACTCTTTTAAACGTGAATAGATTAACTCAGAGAAATAACGATTCTCATCTGAGTGCGTTGAATGGAACTGACTAAACTCAATATTAAAGTCTTTAAAGTCAGCCTGATGCCGCTTACTCACCTCAGCGATGAGCTCTTCAGGGTCAATACCCATCTCATTAGCTTTGAGCATGATAGGAGTCCCGTGCGCATCATCAGCGCAGACGTAATGGCATTCATTACCTTGCATCTTTTGAAAACGAACCCATATATCAGTCTGAATATACTCCAGAAGATGGCCAAGGTGGATTTCACCATTGGCATAGGGAAGCGCTGAAGTAACAAGAATTCTGCGTTTAGTCATAATTAGTCTTCAATAATCCTAATATAAATAAGGATTTGTGGGATAGTTGTACGATAAAATATCGCTATTTTACCGACCGAGGTCACCAAATTGTCAAGTATAACCGAAGATAAAATTCAAACAATTCTAAGTGGCATCATTGATGAGAACACAGGTAAAGACCTTGTCTCTTCAGAAAATGTTAAGAATGTTTCAATTGATGATGAGATAGTAAATGTTGAACTGCTACTTAAATATCCTGCAGCCAACTTCCATGAAGATCTTAAAGGTACCGTTGAAGAAGCGCTCTCTAAAGAAGGTGTCAACTATTCTAATATTTCTATTAATTCAAAGATTCCATCATACGAAACCCAAGGCGTAGAAGCACTGCCTGGAGTTAAGAATATTATCGCTGTTGCCTCAGGAAAAGGCGGCGTTGGCAAGTCAACTACCGCGGTCAATTTAGCGCTTGCATTACAGTCTGAAGGCGCTAACGTAGCGATACTGGATGCAGACATTTATGGACCCTCTCAGCCTCGTATGTTAGGTGCAAAAGACCTTAGGCCCCAAGAGTCTGAAGGCGGTAATATGAAGCCAGTTATGGCGCATGGCTTACAGTCTATGTCGATCGGTTTTTTGGTTGATGAAGCCTCACCTATGGTTTGGCGAGGCCCTATGGTCACTCAAGCTCTTGAGCAGCTTCTTAAGAACACAGAGTGGGACGATGTCGACTACATGATCATTGATATGCCGCCGGGAACGGGTGACACTCAATTAACACTCTCTCAAAAGATTCCGGTCAGCGGAGCAGTCATTGTCACAACGCCTCAAGATATTGCTCTGATTGATGCGCAGAAAGGTCTTGCAATGTTTGAAAAAGTCAACATACCCATCCTAGGTATCGTTGAGAATATGTCGATTCATATTTGTTCAAAATGTAACCACGCTGAAGAGATTTTTGGTCATGGCGGCGGTAAACATATGGCTGCTAACTCAGATACTAACTTTTTGGGCGCACTTCCGCTTCAATTAGACATCAGAACCGATGTTGATGAGGGCACTCCAAGCGTTGCTAAGGACCCTGAAAGTCAGGTTTCTGGGATGTATCAAGAGATTGCTAGACGTGTTGCTGGAACACTTTCACTCAAAAATGAGTCGGTCGGAGCTTTTCCTAAAATAACGATTGAGTAAAGATTAAATCTAGTGGTTCTCTGAGACCTGATTAATAGTGTATTTAGGTATCTCGATCACCAAGTCCTCTTGGGAGACAATAGCCTGACAAGAGAGTCTTGAGTCTGGGTCTAGGCCCCAAGCCTTGTCAAGCAGGTCATCTTCGATCTCATCTGACTCTTCAATTGAATCAAATCCCTCTCTGACATAGATATGACAGGTCGTACAGGCGTTTGACATCTCACAGGCGTGCTCAATCTCAATGTCATTATCTAGAAGTGCCCTACAGACGCTGGTGCCTGTTTCTGCCTCGATGACAGTGCCATCAGGACAGAAATCTTGGTTAGGGAGGATAATTAGTTGCGGCATAGTAATATTTTATAGTTGTTCGTTAAATTCATCAATGCTGTGCCCTTTCATTGCGCTCATAATGGACTGGTTCATTCTCATCTCAACAAACTTTGCGCTCACCCTTTCAAGCTGCTTAGTTGCCTCTTTAATCTCATCCGCATCATCAGAGTCAACTAAAAGCGATAAATTCTCTCGAGCAGCTAGAATTGAGTCAAGCATTTCTTGATCCAGGAGAGACTGGTCAGCCTCAAGCGCTGCATCAATCGCCTCAATCGTTCTATTAGCATCGACGCGCTGCTCTTGGAGCTGTCTGAGCTGAATGTCTTCCTGTGCAAATACAACCGAATCCTTAAGCATTTTCTCCATTTCTTGATCACTCAGACCGTAAGAGGGCTTAATCACTATCTCAGATTTAGCGCCAGAGGTCTCCTCTTTAGCAGAGACCGATAAAAGCCCATCAGCATCAACCTGAAACTCAATCAGTATGCGAGCCCTGCCAGCAACCATTGGAGGGATACCTTTAAGCTCAAATCGTCCAAGAGAGCGGCAATCCTTTGTGAGTTCTCTCTCGCCTTGATAGACGTGTATTCCCATCCCTGTCTGTCCATCTTTATAGGTTGTAAACTCTTGTGCTCTAGTAATAGGGATCGTTGTGTTTCTATGAATGACTTTCTCAACGAGACCACCCATCGTCTCAAGACCTAAAGAGAGAGGAAGAACATCTAAAAGAAGAACATCATCCTTACTTTTGTTTCCAGCCAAAATATTTGCCTGAATTGCTGCTCCTTTAGCCACAACCTCATCTGGATTAATGGAGCAAAGAACTGGCTTTTTGAATAGCTCACCGACTCTTTCTCTAATCATAGTCATGCGAGTGGAGCCACCCACCATAATGGTCTCTTTGACGTCTTGAGTCTCAATCCCAGCATCTCTTAACGCTCTTTTGGTGATTCGAAGTGTTCGCTTCACTAAATCCTCGGACATGGACTCGAAGTCAGACTTTGTTATTTGATAGTTTTGAGAGTCAATTTTAAAGTTCGCAATATCATCTTTTGAGAGCTGCTCTTTTGCAGCTTTGGCGAATTGCCTAATACTCTGAATCTGGCTTGCTGATAAATTTTCTAAACCAAGCGTTTTGACACAGTCTTCAAAAATTAAGTTATCAAAGTCATCTCCTCCAAGACTGGAGTCTCCACCCGTAGACATCACCTCAAATACGCCTCTATTGAAACTTAGTATAGAAATATCAAACGTACCTCCTCCTAAATCGTAAACCGCATGTATGCCCTCTTCCTTTGTCTCTAAACCATAAGCGATTGCAGCTGCTGTTGGCTCATTCAGAAGTCTCAATACATGAATGCCAGCAAGCTTTGCAGCGTCTTTTGTAGATTGTCTTTGAGCATCATTAAAGTAAGCTGGAACGGTTATGACAGCACCTTTAAGCTCATCACCCAGAGCTTTCTCAGCTCTATTTTTAAGGCTTGAAAGAATCCTAGCTGAGACTTCTATGGGTGACAAAACTCCCATTGAGGTTTGAAAGCCAACTGAACCAGCTTGATCGATCAGATTATAGGGAAGGTTTTTAATGGCTTTCGCTTCATCGAAACTGATTCCCATAAATCGCTTAATTGAAAATATTGTATTGGATGGATCTTTGATAGAGAACTTAAGGGCCTCTTTTCCAATAGAAACTTCAGCAGAGCTAAAATGAGCCACAGATGGAAGGATAGCCTGTCCGTCTGTATCTTTTAATAGTTTTGTAGCGCCGCTCATAACACTTGCAACCAAAGAGTTTGTTGTGCCTAAATCAATTCCGCAGGCTAAATTATGGCGGTGAGGTGCTGTTGACTGTCCAGGTTCTGAGATTTGAAGTAATGCCATTATTTAAGCCCTATAACCATTCATCCATCAACCTACTCGACTCATTCAATAACTGTTCATAAAATTTGAGCTCTCTGACATCTTTTTTGATTTCCATGTGGCCTTTATCTTCTTTAAAGGCATCTGAAATCAAATCAATCTTAGACTGAATTTGTTCCTCAACTTTATCCAGGTAGTCTTCTAAGTCATCCGCATTTTGTTTTAACTTCAACAACTCGAGCTCTTCTCTGAGCTCAATCTGAGAGATTAAGAAGTCATGATCCATCGAGGTATCTCTCTCATCAAAGGCATCAATACCCTCAAGCTTCAGAAGATAACTCGCCCTATTCAGTGGTGACTTGATAGACTCATAGGCAGTATTTAGTAGAGAGGTGTTTTGCATTGCTTGCAATTTTTCTGAGTCAGTTTTACTGGCAAATCTATCAGGATGAAAACGAGCGATTTCTCTTTGGTAGGATTCCTTTAAGTTTGAATCATCAATGAAAAAAGATGTTTCAAGGTCGAATAACTCAAAATAATTTTGCATATAGCCAATGCCCTAGAAACCCATTAAAGCTTTTTAAACGGTAAAAGATTCTCCGCAACCACACTCAGCTTTGGAGTTTGGATTATTGAACTCAAAGCCTTCATTGAGGCCCTCTTTTTGAAAGTCGACTTCAGTACCATCAATGTAGATTAGGCTTTTGGCATCTACTATTACTTTAACGCCCTTGTCATCAAAGGTTGTGTCATCATCATTGACCGAATCCACGAACTCCATGTTGTAGCCAAGACCAGAACAGCCAGTTGTTTGTACCGACAAACGAACACCGACACCTGAACCTCTATTGGTCAAATAGTCGCTCATTCTTTGTGCGGCTTTGTCGGTCAGTGTAATTGCCATAATTTTAGTTAGCTTTATTCTTCAGGTCAGTAATAGCCGCTTTGATTGCATCTTCAGCAAGTACTGAGCAATGAATCTTGACTGGAGGCAGTTCTAATTCATCAACAATCTCAGTATTTTTAATTTGAGATGCCTCATCAAGAGTCTTACCCTTAACCCATTCTGTTAGGAGTGACGAAGACGCGATTGCTGACCCGCAGCCGTATGTTTTGAATTTAGCCTCTTCAATGACGCCATTATCGTTGACCTGTATCTGTAGACGCATCACATCGCCACAAGCAGGAGCACCAACCATTCCAGTACCTACATTTGTTGCATCTTTATCTAAAACTCCTACATTCCTAGGATTTTCATAGTGATCTAATACTTTCTTACCATATGCCATAAGTTACTCCGAATTTAACTGACAATTTTACGCTACAGCGTGCTGTAGAGTTTTTAAATCTTTTCAAATTTAGTGAGCAGCCCACTGCACTGAATTTAAATCAATTCCATCTTTATACATATCCCACAAAGGCGATAAATCTCTTAATTTTTCAACTTTCTCACGAACCAAAGCGATTGCATCATCAACATCCTTTTCAGTCGTATATCGGCCAACACTAAAGCGAATTGAGCTGTGAGCAAGCTCATCACTCAGTCCAAGTGCACGAAGGACATAAGAGGGCTCAAGACTAGCCGATGTACAAGCAGAACCTGAGGATACAGCAACGCCAGATATAGCCATCATGAGGGACTCCCCCTCAACATAGTTAAAGCTAATATTCAGGTTGCCTGAAATTCTTTGATCCAAATCACCATTGACGACGACCTCTTCCATGTCAGAAAATCCATCATAGAGTCTTTGTCTCAACTTTAAGGTTCTCTCACTCTCTTCTTTCATCTCGGCTTTGGCAATAGCAAAAGCCTCGCCCATACCCACAATTTGATGGGTAGCAAGTGTTCCAGAGCGCATACCTCTCTCATGACCACCGCCATGCATCTGGGCTTCTAAACGAACTCTAGGCTTACGAGAGACATAAAGAGCTCCCATTCCTTTAGGACCATAGATTTTGTGAGCTGAAAAACTCATAAGATCTACTGGGAGAGAGGCTAGATTGATTTCAATTTTACCAACCGATTGAGCCGCATCTACATGAAAAAACACTTTATTTTCTCTACATATATCGCCAATAGTTTGCAGGTCTTGAATCACGCCAATCTCGTTATTCACATGCATGAATGAAGCCAAAATTGTATCTTCACGAATCGTTTTCTTAAACTCTTCAATATCCAAAAGACCATTAGCCATAGGATCTAAGTATGTAACCTCAAAACCTTCTCTCTCGAGCTGCCTGCAGGTATCTAGAACGGCCTTGTGCTCTGTCTTTAAAGTAATAATATGTTTGCCGCGTTTGTGATAAAAGTTTGCTATCCCTTTAATTGCTAGGTTGTTTGACTCTGTTGCGCCTGAAGTCCATACAATCTCTCTAGGATCAGCTCCTACTAAATCAGCGACCTGAGAGCGTGCCTCATCAACTGCTTTTTCAGCTTGCCAGCCGTAATAATGTGAGCGTGAGGCAGCGTTACCAAAATCACCTTCCATAGTTAGATATTTAGCCATTTTTTTAGCAACACGAGGGTCAACTGGGGTGGTTGACGAGTAATCCATATAAGTTGGAGTTAGCATTTCAATATTCCTTTAAAAAATTAATTAAGATTCAGTGACTGATTAAGGCGGTAGTCATCCATGACCTGCTGAAGGTTTCGAGTGCTCAAAAAACCTCTAATTTGATCACTGACCTCACACCATAAATGGTGAGACAAACACTGCTTTCCACGGTTACAGTCTTTTGAACCATGACAACGTCTCAGATCAATATTTTCATCTACCGCCTCAATAATTTGAGTGAGTGAAACTTCCTCAGCATTAACATTTAAAAGATATCCACCGCCAGGTCCTCTGACACTTTTAACGAGCTTTGCTTTTCTGAGTTTAGCAAAGAGCTGCTCTAAGTAAGAGAGTGAAATATTTTGTCTTTGTGAAATCATATCAAGAGTAACTGGCCTTGTTGATTCATTAGAAGCTAAATCCAACATAGCCGTCACCGCGTATCTGCCTTTGGTGGTTAATTGCATAACATTCTCAATCTAAAAATAAAATGCAAATTATACTATTAACCAAGTATTTTAGTCAAGTATTTTATTCAACTCAATGTTTAGTTTTTTTCAATGCTTTTGGCGGACTTGTTTGAAGAGATTTTTTCAAGCTTTTCCTCCATCACTGCAAGCTGGTCTATGAGTGAGTTAACAGCTTGCAGAGTGGGGTCATTTGAAATACCTGAGGCCTTCGCTGCGTATGAATCAAAAGAGCCTTCATCATCAGTTTTTTGCCTAACAATTCGTCCTGGTATTCCTACCACAGTCTCGTTATCATCAATCGATCTCACAACTACAGAATTTGAGCCAACCCTCACATTATTACCTAAAGTTATAGGTCCTAAAATTTTTGCACCAGCGCCAATCACAACTCCATTTTTAAGGGTCGGATGTCTCTTCACTTTATCCCAAGTAGTTCCCCCTAAGGTTACGCCATGATAAAGCATACAGTCATCCCCAATAATAGCAGTCTCTCCTATTACTACGCCCATCCCATGATCGATGAAGAAACGTCTTCCTATGACTGCCCCAGGGTGTATCTCAATTCCAGTAATCCATCGAGCAAGAGTTGAAATAAATCGTGCGAGCCATCGGAGTTTAAATCTCCATAAAGAGTGAGTTAAACGATAAAAAATGACCGCTTGAACGCCTGAATAGCAGGTGAGTATTTCAAATATGTTTCTTGCTGCTGGGTCCCGAGCAAATACGCTGCGTACGTCTTCAGTTATTCTCATCAATGAATTATACCATTATTGAAACTTTTGAAAATTTAGAGAGTCTTTTTAAATAACTTAATTTAGTAAGAATATGAGGATTTAAAACGTTTATAGCTCCACATATACTGCTCAGGCGTCTTTCTTACAAGAGACTCAATAGATTTATTCATAACTTCAACATAAGACTCAAGGTCATTACCGTTTATGCTAAGATTTACAGGCTCAATATTTAAATCAAAACCTCTTCCTTTTTCGAGTCTTTTCGCCCAAAACATTAATACTTGAGCATTATGTTTTTTAGCGAGCTTGGCTAATAAAGTCATTGTGTTGACTTCTTTATTAAAAAAAGGAACCATAATGCCGCCGACTTCTCCTGGATCTTGATCTGGAAGCATGCCAATCAATTCGCCATTATTAAGAGCTCTTTGTATTTTTAGGATACCCAATTTATCAGCACTAGCCATACTCAGATTGCCTTGATTTCTTCGAGCAAAGAGATATTCATTCTGTTTTGAACTTCTCAGAGGACGGTACATAAAAGTTATCTTTCGCTTTTCAGCGATAACCCTTCCAGTAATCTCCCAGCACCCAATGTGAGGAACCAATAAGATAGTCTTTTTTGAGCTATCTAAATAATTTTCACCATTAATATTTCTAATGAGTTTGGAGTTTTCTTTAAAGGATTGATTCCAAATAAGGCCTGATTCTGTTAAATTTTTTCCAGTTTCAATAAGAACTTTCCTTAGAACATCCTCAAGATCACTCTGACTAAGATTTGGAAAACAAATCTCTAGATTTTGCCGTGATACAATTTTTGCATCTGAGTTAAAGGCAAATAAGAGCCTCCCAACAAATTCACCAAAAAAGTGATTAGCCCTTAATGGAAGAAAGGAACTAAAGGCTAAAAAAAGGCGAATCATTTTTAGTTATAGAGCTGGTCAATTGCTGCCTTATAATCGATAATAATTTTTTGATAAGTGCCAGCAGCTTGAAGATATGTCAAATT
>CABXDP010000002.1 GCA_902511025.1 uncultured Gammaproteobacteria bacterium
ACAAACCCATAATAACCAGCATTTCGCCATGATAAACTTCAAATGAGGCGTTATTTACTCCGACTACACAACCTGCATCTTGGAACTCTTTTGCATCGACCTTACCTTTGGAGCTTGCCAGAAGTTTTTCTGCATTTTCTCCAAAAATTTTATAAACCGATTCACACTTTACGACAGGCTCTTGTGAAGACATAAATTACTTTCCTTTATTAAAGATATAGCTTAAATATAGATTTCATTATATTTAATTTTATGTATCTCAGACGAAAAAAAACCCCCATTCCTAGCTAGGTTAGTTCACTTTTATCAAAAAAAAACGATTGAGAAGAGTGTAACTTAGTTAAATAGTTATGGAGGTATTTCCCCCTGAGTTTGACCTCAGGAGGTTTTAAACACAATTAAGTGTATTTATTACATTCCAACACCTGTCATAGCTCTCCAAGTGTCTTCATTATCAGCTAACCACTTCTTAGCAGCGTCTTGGTGAGTATGTCCATCAATATCAACAAGTGCGGCCATAGAACCAATCATGCCTGCATCAAAAGACATTCTAGAGAACGCCATGTAAGCATCTGGGTGAGTTTTAGGGAACTTATAGTTCGCCGCTTTCTTCAACCAACCTTTAGGTGATCCGCAACCACCATCACCACCGTCAGCTACTCTGCAACCTTGGTAGTAATCAGGCCACTCGATGAAAACAAAGCCATCAGCGTCAGTAAAGTTAGGAGTCCAGTTAAAGATTAATGTAGCACGTCCCTCTCTCTTAGCTGAGTCGAGTTCTGCCCAAAGTGCATCACCACTTCCAGCAAACTTAACCATCCATTCGTCGCCTAGAAGCGCTTTTACACGGTTAGGATAGACATCACCATGCCAACTTTGTGGTCCTTCTAAGATACGACCTTTTCCGCCCGAATCAGTTGTTGAAAAAACATCTACACAGTTTTTAAGGGCTTCATAGTTTGGAAGTCCTGGGCACATGTTTTTATCGATAACCCATTGAGGGACACCAACTTCTTCAAGAGTCATTGCAGCATGAGTACCAGCATCAATTACGCCACCTTTTGCCATAGCGTTATAGAATGAAGCTCCAAACGTTGATTGCCACACCTCGTGAGAGATAGTTACGTCACCGTTACGGATAGATTCATAAACACCCTGGGTGTCAGCAGAAACGTATTCAACGTTATTACCCATATCTTCAAAGATACCTCCAATAACGTATGCCATTACTATTTGGCTTGACCAGTTATGAGTCGGAATAACAATTGGCTTTGATGAGTCAGCAATAGCCTGACCGGATACCGTAGCCAAAGTCATCGTCAAAGCAGCTGCAGCTACTTTAGTTGTAAACTTATTCATTTACTTCTCCTTTATTTTGTTACATTAAATATTTAATAAAACATTTAACAAAAAATGGCTTCATAACAAATACTGCTATAAAAACCATACTAACAACCTTAAAAATCAATTACTTTTCTAAGATTGTCTCTCCCCCTAAGAAAACTACATTCTAACCCTAGTCTTCTCAGGATCATAAAATGGAAATCTGACTACCTTTGCAGGTAATCGTTTTTGATGTCCATCTAATTTTCCTACCTCAACTTCAGTGCCAATCTCTGACTCTGAAATTGAAATCCTACAAAGCGCAATGTTCTTTTTAAGTATTGGCGAACGCGTTGCACTTGTAATTACTCCAATTTGTTGTTTTCCAATATACACACCATCTCCATGGAGTGCAACTTCGTTTCCATCTAATTCTAACCCAACCAAAACTCTTTGTGGAGAATTCTTGCGAAGAATTAAAGATTCTTTTCCAGAAAAATCATCCTCTTTAGTTATAAGAGGAACTGTAAATGAAATGCCTGCTTCAAATGGATCTGTCTGGTCACAGAACTCATATCCAGCAAAGATTAATCCCGCTTCAATTCTCAGCATATCAAGCGCATTAAGGCCTAGAGGGCAAATTTCAAACTCTTCACCAGCCTCTTCAATTGTATCCCAAACTGCCTCACAATCTTTAGGGTGTGCGAACACTTCATAACCAAGCTCACCAGAATATCCAGTTCTTGAGACCATGACAGGAATACCAAACTCACCTCCAATTCGCCCTATTGTGAAACGAAACCACTTAAGGTCCTCAATCGAAGTTTGCAGTTTTGGAGTCCAAATAATTTTAGAGAGCGTCTCTCTACTCTTTGGACCCTGAACGGCAACATTATGAAGCTGGTCAGTCGAAGACTTGACTCGAACATCTAAACCTTTATCGTCTGCGATTTTTCTAAGCAACTTGCCACCATCATCAGAGCCACCAATCCATCTAAAGTTATTGTCATCCATTCGGAAAAGTGTCCCATCATCAACCATGCAGCCATTCTCATAGCACATCGCGGAGTAAACGACCTGTCCAATTGCAAGCTTGCGGACATCTTTTGTAATGGCATACTGCATCAGAGCTTCAGCGTCTTGACCGTACACTTCAAATTTTCTAAGAGGGGCAAGATCAATCATAACAACGCCTTCACGGCACTGCCAGTACTCTTTGATTGCGCCTAAATTTGTATACTCAAGGGGCAACCAATAGCCATTATAGTTATCAAAGTTTTTTGTTAATTTAGAAGTATTTTTATGAAAACCGGTTTCTTTAGTCATAGTCGGAATGGATTGAGGGTCAGGCCTAAAAGCCGTTGCCGATGAAAAATTATTGGACTTATCATAAATCCTAACATGAATATCAGTTGGATTCCAGCCGTTTGCAGAGGTTGTATCATCTGGGCACGCTGATGAAACGCATACGAGGTCATCTACGGCCCTTAAAAGCACAAAATCTCCTGGCCTAGACCAAGAGACATCTGAGGTTAGAGAATGGCACTCTTCAATTGCTGTATTAAAAAATAGGTTAACCGCAGCCCAATTTCTTCTGGGTTTAACTCCATATTCAGCAAGAGACGAATTAAAATTATCTGTACAGCTAATGTGTCCTGGAAAGCCGCGATCTTCATAATACTTAGCGTTGCATGCCAGACCGAAAGTGTCATGACGACAGACTGTATCCTGAATGACTTCCACTAAGGGAATCGAATTCTGATTATAAAACTTGTCGTGGGTCCCTGGAGCAGGATAACTTGCAAGCATCTGCGAGCGAGTCACAGTAGGATCAAGGCATAGCTCCTCATTGTTATTTAAATCTTCAACTAAAAACGCCTGAAAATCTGAGCACTGCTGACCCTCTACATCAATAATTTGAATGTATTGACCCGCCTTTACTTTATAAGCAACCGCACTAGAATCTTTGACTCGAATCTCCTTAGAGGGTTTTGCTAGAGGCTCAGGTAGCCGATCAGAAGGATTTGTAGGGTTTTTCCTTTGAACGTTAATCAAAATTTCAGTGGGTGAGTTCTGCTGATCAACCTCCATTGGACCGCCCTTTGCATCAAACACACACAAGAGGTCATGATTAATATCAAATGATTGCCTTGTATCTGCTGGACTTGAATCTTGAAATAACTCAGCAGTATCAATATCTTTTGGTTTAATTTTATTTGAATCAAGAATTGCTCTAAGCATTTCAGAGCAGTTATCTAGAGAAACTTTATTAGAGTTATTGCTAGAATTTGTCTTCCAATTTAACGAGGACAAGGCAGAAGTTTTTTTAGAATCAAAGGCAAGTACACTGCACTTTTGATCACCTTCAACATCAACTATTTCTACTGAATCGCCTTTTTTTAAATCAATTGAAATCGCTTCACCGCCATGAATCTGATAGGTTTCACAATCACCATCATATTTAATATTCGAAACTCTCATTAATTAAAAACCCCTTTTAATAATGTTTGAGTATACATAGAATTACTTAAAGATTATTTTGAATAAACTAATTCCCGTACTCAAAAGATTTTTTTAGTTTATTCAGCACCTCAGGGGGTGAGGTGCCGAAAAACCAAGGAGAGAATTTATAGAGAGTGCCTCTTTAAAATCTCCCCTTTTAATTCACTTACCCAAATTAAAATTTACGGTAAGCGTTATTTAGATCAACCATTGGATGATTTTCTGACATTTGGAACTTGATTAAAAGCTCACGCGCAATCATGTCTCTCTCTTGCTGATTATCAGGCAGTTTAATGGTGTCAGGAATCGTCACCCAGCCGTTGATGTTTCTATCAAAAACAGCCGCTTGATCACCCTCATATCCCATATGAATATCCTCTAACCAGTTCAGATCTTTCCATCCCATTTTGTCTATATACTCCTGTAAGAAAGGGGTGATAAACTTAAGGTCAGGAACGAGATTTACGTCATATCGATAACCAATATGCTGACCAATGTCTTTTTCGCGATCAGTTCCTAGGCCATCATCTCCAACAACAAACTCTTCTTCTTTATTGCTCATAATTTCTCCTATCCTTAAAAGCGTGTCAAATCTGGACGGCCAACGGTGTGCTGAGAACCTGCAATAGGGACTTGAGCACATGCTGAGGCTTCCATCGTTAAAGCAGCAAGATCTTCTGGCTCTAGTGAGTGAATATTCGTTTTACCACAAGCACGCGCCATCATCTGGCACTCAATGGCTAAAGTATGTAAAAAGTTGTAAACTCTCTCTGAAGCTGCATCAGGGTCTAGTCTCTGTCTAAGCACTGGGTCTTGAGTTGCAACACCCACTGGGCAGCGACCTGTATGACAGTGATAACACTCGCCCGCGTTGACGCCCATTTCATTAGGGTAATCCGCTTCAGGTATATCTCTGTTACAGTTAAGCGCCATAAGAGAAGCGTGTCCAATCGCAACCGCATCTGCACCAAGTGCGACCGCTTTAGCGACGTCACCACCATTTCTAATACCACCAGCATAGACCAGTGAAATTCTTCCTGTCATGCCAACATCATCGATTGCTCTTCTTGCTTGACGAATTGCAGCGATCCCAGGAACACCTGTCTCCTCAGTAGCGATATGAGGTCCAGCAGCTGTACCACCTTCCATTCCATCGATATAAATACTGTCACAACCCGTTTTTGCAGCCATACGAACGTCGTCGTAGACACGAGCAGCACCCAGCTTCAATTGGATAGGAATTTGTCCATCCGTTGCTTCACGAATCTCTTCAATTTTAAGAGCCAAATCATCTGGACCTAACCAGTCTGGGTGTCTAGCAGGCGATCTTTGGTCAATACCCGCTGGAAGCGATCTCATCTCAGCAACCTGGTCTGTTACTTTTTGTCCCATCAAGTGTCCACCCAGCCCCACTTTACAACCCTGTCCAATAAAGAACTCAACACTGTCAGCTAGACGTAAATGCTGAGGGTTGAAGCCATAGCGTGACTGAATACACTGATAAAACCACTTACTTGAGTAGCGTCTCTCATCAGGAATCATTCCTCCCTCACCAGAGCAAGTCGCTGTTCCAGCCATAGTTGCGCCCCGAGCCAGAGCTGTTTTAGCTTCATAACTCAGCGCTCCAAAACTCATACCGGTAATGTAAATGGGTATGTCGAGCTCTAGTGGTCTAGGTGCTTCAGGACCGATAATGGTTTTTGTTAAACACTTTTCTCTGTAGCCTTCAATAACAAAGCGCGTCAGAGTACCTGGCATAAAAGTCAAGTCGTCCCATGTTGGAATCTTTTTGAAAAGAGAGAAACCTCTCATTCGGTAACGTCCCAAATCAGATTTAATGTGGATGTCATCCATCACACCTTTAGGAAAGATAAAACTTTTACCTAGTCTGTTTTTTTCATCTATATCACTCATAATTTTTCCTTTATTTAATTTGTTAAAGTCCGATTAAAGAATAAGTTTTTTCTCTGCAGGCTCAAGATTATCGTAGTTCCATAGTGTCTTACCAGAAACATACTTTTGCATCTTTTCTACGCCATTTGGAGCTTTCATATCATAATTACCAAGCTTTTCAGTTAAGTAGCGTACGTCTAGCTCTGTCATCTCACCAGGAACACAGTCCACTCCAAGCTCTTCAACTTCACCGCCCACATAGATCGTGCCGTCATACATTGAATCACCTAAGTTCATACCTGCATCTCCAAGCACAATCATTCGACCACGCTGCATCATAAAGCCTGAGAAAGCGCCCGTTTTACCACCAACAATAATGGTTCCGCCTTTTTGGTCAATACCTGTTCGAGCACCAACACTCCCTTTACATACGAGGTCTCCACCACGAATTGCAGCACCAAACGTTGAACCGGCATTACCATCAATAACGACCGTTCCAGCCATCATGTTTTCAGCGCATGACCAGCCTACTCGTCCCTTGATATGAACATTAGGCCCATCAATCAGGCCACAACCAAAGTAACCTAAGCTGTCTGAAAAAGTTAAATTAAGACGATTCAAAATACCTACGCCAACACCATGCCTTGACATTGGATTGTCAACGGTAATATTACCGATACCGCTTTCCATTAATGCTCTGATCTCACGATTAATTTCTCTTGGCGTCATATCTAAAGCATCAATCGTAGCGCTCTTGTTAGTGTCTACTTCAAACGAATGAAAATATGTCAGGTTTGCACTTTCATCAATCGAGAAAAATTTCTGCTGCGTTCTTCCTTTGAGCTGCTCCTGATGGAGCCCCATCTCATAAGACGAATCTTTTTTTAGTTCTGCCATACTTTTACCTCTCCGTGATAAGGGTCAAATGTTTCAATTCGGTGATCAAATAATGTCCTGATTGCGACCTCCTCTGAAGCCAAAGCAATCATATCATCACCCTCGTATACAACCATTGGTTTGGCGGCCATAACATCCTTAGCCATACCCAGTTGATCTTTTGTCGCTACTAGATATGTAAATACACCATCTAAATATTCAACAGAGTCTTTCATAGCTGACTCTAAATCTTTTCCCTGGCTCATTCTTTCTGCAATATAAACTGCTATGAGTTCTGAGTCGCAGTTCGAAGAAAAGCGATGACCTTTAAGTTCTAGTGCGCGTCTGTTGGTCCAGTAGTTCGTTAGCTGGCCGTTGTGAACTACAGCAACGTCACTAAATGGGTATGCCCAGTAAGGGTGAGCAGAACGAATATCGACATCTGACTCGGTTGCCATCCTTGTGTGACCAATTCCATGTGTCCCATTAAATTGATTCAGTCCATACTGCTCAGAAACAACTGCAGCATCGCCAAGGTCCTTGATTAATTCGAGTGAGTTACCAATAGATAGAATCTCAACACCCTCTATGTCTTCAACGAAGTCAGCTAACTTTTTCATATCGCCTGAGAATTGAATCTCATAGCGATGCGAGTACTCAGTCGCGCTTTCTTTCTTGACAATCTTAGCGCCCAGATCATCCATTCTAGAATTCACAGCAGCAACCCTATCTTCAATTGCCGCATGTATATCAAAACTTCCCTCAAGATCAGCTGCCTCAGCGACCTTGAACCTTACTACATTATTGCCATTATCTTCGCCATACATAGCGTACCCAGTTGAATCTGGCCCCCTATGCTTCAAAGCCTGCAACATGGCTGTCATTTGCTCACCAATGTTGACATCTTTGCCGGCATTCTTATGAATAATTCCTGCTATTCCGCACATAAAATAATCTCCCTTTCCCTGAAAATTGCCCGCCGTTAGGCGGGCACTCTAAATTAACTTAAACGAAACTAGCCTAAGGCAAGCAGTCCAAATAAGTTTCAATATCCCAATCTGTAACCGTGTGATTGAAACGCTCCCACTCATCAGTCTTGTAATGGTGGTAAACCTTATACATCTCATCTGGCATAGCCGATTTGATGACCTCATCATTTGCAAGCTCAGTCATTGCATCACCAAGCGACATGGGTAACTTCTTAACATCTTTACCAGCCTCCATCGCTTCGTAAATGTTTCTCTCTTCAGCTTCACCTGCATCGATATTGTTATCAATTCCATCACCCATCGCTTTTAATAGAGCGGATCCCATTAGGTATGGATTAACCATAGAGTCTACAGAGCGATACTCAAAGCGGCCTGGAGCCGAAACGCGAAGCGCACAAGTTCTATTTTGGTAACCCCAGTCAGCAAAGATTGGAGCCCAAAAACCTGTATCCCATAATCTTCTGTATGAGTTCACTGTTGAAGAACCAATAGATGTCAGTGCTGGTAAATGCTTAATCACACCGCCGATTGAATTCAGACCAATTGGACCCGGCATTTTTTCATCAATGGATGGATCCGGCATGAATGTATTTTCACCACCCTCTTTATAAGTAAAGACACCTGGCATTCCAGGCAGCTCTCCATCGCCTGTAGCAATTTCTGGATGAAAAACATCTTTACCACCCTTCCACAAAGACATGTTATGGTGACAGCCCGAAGCCGAAACGCCCATAAATGGTTTACTCATAAAGCAAGCAATCAATCCAAACTCACGAGCAACCTGAGCACAAATTTGACGATAAGTCGTTAAACGATCCGCGTTCCTTAGAACGTCGTCGAACTGAGTATTAAGCTCTAACTGGCCCGGTGCATCTTCGTGGTCGCCCTGAATAATATCCAGACCCATCTGCTCAGAGTACTCAATAACCTTCATGAAAACTGGACGAAGCTCTTCAAATTGATCGATATGGTAACAGTTCGGCTTTGTTACTCCGCCATTTGTACCGCCATCTTCACCACGCTTAAGCCACATCATTTCGGGCTCAGTACCGCAGCGCATATCTAGACCATACTGGTCTTGGAATTCTTTGTGCAGTCTGTAGAGATTTCCTCTGCAATCAGAGGTTAATGCTGCGCCCGGGTTATCGCGCTCTTCACGGTTTCTGTAAAGTCTACAAAAAACCCTAGCAACTCTCTTGTCCCATGGAAGTTGGCAGAACGTATCTGGGTCAGGGATACCGACCAGTTCTGATGATTCTGGACCATAACCGATGTAGCTTCCGTGGCGATCAACGAATAAGTTTGCTGTTGAGCCATAAACCAATTGAAATCCTTTCTCAGCTAATCTTTCCCAGTGTCGAGCAGGAATACCTTTTCCTACAATACGACCGGTAACTGATACAAATTGATAATATACATATGTAACTCCTAAAGCATCGATTTTAGCTTTTACTTCTTTTACAAGTTTATCGCGTCCAGGTTCATTAACGTGTTGTTCTAAATCTGTCATTTAATCTCTCCGAAAAAATAAAAAAAATCTTTTTAAGATTTGCCCCCTAGTAGACTTTATTTAGATTCGTAATTAATTAACCCAAATAAAAACCAGACAATTCACTGATATATAACTGATAAATACCTCCAAACATGATTCAATTTTATGACCCTAAAAAAGTAGGGTTTCAGCAAATTAATATCGGAGTATACTCCTATTGATATTCCATTGTCAAGAAATTTTTTTTATTTTAAAGAAATTAAATAAAGCCTTGATTTTCTTCTATTTTTTGTCAAAAAACAAAAAAAAAAAAACTGGAAAGTTTTTATCTTTAGGAAGATTTTTTTTGACTATAAATCGACTAGATAGTTAATGATTTCTATCAATCAGATGCATTAGAAGAGATAATCGTCAGAAACTGGCACTCATCACTGATGATCTTTTTTGGGCCATGCGGAGTGTCAGAATCAAAATACAGCGAGTCCCCTTTTTTGAAGTGGTAGACCTTGTTCCCATAAAAATAATCCATCTGCCCCTTGAGCATGTAGATGAACTCTACTCCCTTATGCTGAAATTCAGGAAACTCATAGTCTCTTGACGTTATTGTAATTAAACACGGCTCAACCTTTAAAGATCCACCAACCGTATGCCCTAATAATTGATAGTGTCGACTCTCATCTGAGCCTGCTCTCTCTATCGTTAATCCTTTACCTGACTTGATGAAAGTCGGCTCAACATCTTTATCATGCTGCTTAAATAAGGAGGTGATAGAGATATTGAGCGCGTGACAGATCGACTGTATTGTTTTAAGTGATGCACTAATCTGGCCGTTCTCTATTTTTGAGAGCATACTGGCTGAGAGTAGCGACTGTTTTGATAGCTGCTGAAGAGTAACGCCAGCATTCTTTCTTGCCATACGCACCTGCTTGCCTATAGAGGCCTCTAACTGCTTATCACTTCCAAAGCTTGGAAGATTTTTATTGATAATGGAAACGCCCTTCTCTTTAGGCATTGGTTTTTTTGTAGCTGCCACAATACAATAATTTACTTAGAATAAAAAAAATTATACTACAAGGAAAATTACTAGATTGAAGAATTGAACATTAACGAATGAGAAATATTGAATTAAACTCTCAAGCGTCTACTTCTTCTCTGCTTAATGGGCTTGGAATCGTCGCCCTGAAAGATTAATTTTGATCCCTCAGACATAAAACCAACCCTGTCTTCAATTTCTTGGAGTGTTGGCGGCGGCGAAACACTATGCCGATCCATTGCTTTTCGCATAGCCCTGACATGATCAAAACTGGTTCCGCAACAACCCCCAATAATCTTGGCGCCAGAGTTCATGGCAATCTGCACATACCGCGACATGAGCTCTTCTGTTCCTGAGTACATAATACTGCCATTCACAAACTCTGGAATGCCGCAGTTGGCTTTTGAAATGACAATCGTTCCAGGGTCAACATTTTTTGAAATATCATTAATGGTTGCCAACAGATCTGGCGCTCCAATTCCGCAGTTAGCTCCAAACCCACTCAGATTTAAATCCTTAGATCTTTTGGCAAGGTTGGAGGGGGTAATACCCATCATCGTTTTTCCTGCAGTATCAAAACTCATTGTTGCGCAGACTGGAAGCCCAATATCCTTGACCGCTTCCATTGCAGCTTCTAACTCTTCCATAGCGTACATGGTCTCAAGCCAGAGCACATCAACGCCTCCCTCTGCAAGACCCTCCGCTTGAGCTTTAAAGGCATCCGCTGCCTCCTTCGGAGTCATCAGCCCATGAGGCTCAATCATCTCACCTGTAGGTCCCATTGCTCCTGCAACAATGACCTGTCTGTCAGCCTGATCCGCTACCTCTCTGGCAATCTGTCCTGCTGCTTTGTTGAGTTCAAAAACCCTCGTTTCAAGATTATGTAATTTGAGTCTGAAAGATGTACCACCAAAACTATTGGTTAAGAATAAATCAGATCCAGCATCAACAAACCCTTGATGTAAAGCGCGTATTCGATCTTTGTGATCTACATTCCATGGCTCCGGAGGATCACCAGTCTCGAGACCCATCCCAAACAAGTTCGTTCCAGTTGCCCCATCAGCCAGAATGTGGCTTTTTTCCTCAAGGATTTTTAAAAAATTATTCATCTCAAATGATTTGATTGAGTCCCATTAAAATTTAAAAAAGATTGTACTAATTATTCAATTAGACTCATACTTGGCTTTTTATTAAGGAATTTTTTATCTGAGCTTTAGTCATTTTGGATAATTTTTTTTTATAGATCCTTTTCTAAATAGAAAATAATTCAAAACCTACATCTAAGTTTTATATTTTTTATCTAGAATTCCCTACAATTTGTAATACAAATTTTTCAATAATTATTCAATGGTTGTAGCTAATCTCTATATAATTTGACTTAAAAAATTAAACTCACAAATTGTGAACATTTTAATTAAACAGCAAATGCAAAATTGCATGCTAATAATCAGCACGATTAGCGAATTTCACCTGTATCACAAAATTAAAAAGTATCACAAATCTCCCTACATAAATCAAAGGAATAATGAAAGAGAATTCTAACTCGCATGAGGATGTGGTCAGTCGCTTTATAAGTTATGGCGAATCGAATTTTGAATCAAATGTAGCCCAGACTAGACCTACGCAAAGTGCTGCTCAACTTGGCGTTTTAAGACTTATCTATGCGTTTCGATTCTCTGGTCATCTAAGAGCTAAGTTAGATCCGCTTCAAAGGCCTAGACACCACTCGACCCCTCCTTTCACTTTAGAAGAGTTTGGACTCAATGAGTCGGATTTAGATAAAACGTTTGATATGGGCTCCTATAAAGGCCCAAACTGCAACACACTCAGAGAACTATTTGACTCGCTCAACAAAACCTACTGCAGTAGCCTTGGAGTTGAGTATATGCACATTCCAAACCTCGAAGAAAGAAAGTGGATCCAAACCAAGATTGAAACCATGTCACTGGAGAGCGGCAATACTCCAGAATACAAAAAATGGCTACTCCAAAGAATCACGGCTGCAGAGGTCTTCGAGAAATTCCTTCACAATAAGTATGTTGGTCAAAAACGGTTTTCATTAGAGGGAAGTGATACCCTGATTCCGCTTTTGAACGTTTTGATTGAGCATTCGGGTGAACACGCGATGAAGAGGATTTGTCTTGGAATGGCTCATAGAGGAAGGCTTAACGTGCTCATCAATATTATGGGCAAAAGGGCAGAGAATCTTTTTAAGGAGTTCGCAGGCGATCTTGGCCTCAGTAAAAAACAAACGGGAGACGTTAAATACCACCAAGGCTTTTCGTCAGACATTCAAACTTCAAAGAAAGATGTTCACCTTGCTCTCATGTTTAATCCCTCTCATCTCGAGCTGGTGAATCCAGTAATTGAAGGTTATGCGCGTTATCATCAAGATAAAAATGACGAGTCAGAAAGGCAACAAATTCTTCCAGTTCTCATTCATGGAGATGCCGCCTTCTCTGGACAGGGAGTGGTCATGGAGACGCTCAACATGTCCCAGTCAAGAGGCTACAGGACTCAGGGAACGGTTCATATCATTATTAATAACCAGATTGGCTTTACAACCTCCAAACAGGATGATGCCAGGTCAACAGACTACTGCACGGATGTTGTTAAGATGATCAATGCGCCTGTATTTCATGTCAACGCTGAAGATCCTGAAATGGTGAGCTATATTACAAAGCTAGCACTGGACTATCGGATGCGCTACAAGAAGGATGTCGTTGTTGATTTGATGTGCTATCGGAGACACGGTCATAACGAGGCTGATGAGCCTGCGGTAACTCAGCCGCTCATGTATGAGGCGATTCGAAATCTACCAACCACCAGAGTCAATTATGCAGCATCCTTGATGAAGCAAGGCGTCATAACTCAGAGTGAGGTAGACGCTATGGTCAAAGATTACCGCAAAGAACTTAAGGATGGAAACCGAGTCGCTTACAACATTTTAGAGCCAAAAAATAAAAGGGCCTGGCAACTTCTCTGGGCGGACTACTTTGATGTTACTTGGCATGACCCCTATGAATCAGCGATTAGTAAAAAGCGCATTAAAGATCTGAACAAAAAACTACAACAAATTCCTGATGGATTTGAAATTCATCCGCGCGTTAAAAAAATAATGCAGGATAGGCAAAAAATGGCGGATGGCAAAATTAATGCTGACTGGGGTTTCGCAGAAACATTGGCCTATGCCAGCCTGACAGAGAGTGGTGTTCCGATTAGATTAACCGGTCAGGACTGCGGAAGAGGAACATTCTTTCATAGAAATGCGGTCCTTCACAATCAGCTTGTCAATGAACAGTACACCCCGCTCAAAAATATGAGTGAAAAACAAGGCAGAGTTCAAATCTATGACTCAATCTTATCTGAGGAAGCCGCTTTAGGATTCGAATATGGTTATGCTACAGCCAACCCAGAATCACTTGTCATTTGGGAGGCCCAGTTTGGTGACTTTGTCAATGGTGCTCAAGCTATCATTGACCAGTTTATATCTTCTGGAGAGGCCAAATGGGGCCGCCTTTCAAACCTCGTTATGCTTCTGCCTCATGGTCTTGAGGGGCAAGGACCTGAGCACTCTTCAGGTCGGCTTGAGCGCTTTCTTCAGCTTTGTGCCAGTCACAACATGCAGGTCTGTGTGCCATCGACTGCTGCGCAGATATTTCATCTCATGAGAAGACAGATATTGAGAAAGTATCGAGCGCCGCTCATTATCATGACGCCAAAGAGCTTACTCAGAAATCCCCTGGCCTCTTCACCCCTCTTTAGGTTTACAGATGAAAAATTTAAAGTTGTCATTGAAGAGCGCTATGACAATATCAAACCCAAGAAGGTTGATAGAGTTGTTCTTTGTGGTGGTAAAGTTTTCTATGAACTATTAACTAGGCGTCAAGATGATCAGCTCAATAATGTAGCAATTCTCAGAGTCGAGCAGCTTTACCCGTTCCCTCACGAAGCGCTCACATTTGAAATTAAGAAGTTTACGAATGCTAAGGATATTATTTGGTGCCAGGAAGAACCTATCAACCAAGGTGCATGGTACACATCCAGACATAACTTTATGAGAAATCTTACCAAAGGACAAACCCTTCATGTTGTTGCGCGTGATCTCTACGCTGCCCCTGCAGAAGGCAGTGTCAGACTTCACAACATCAATCAGAGTCATATCATTGAAAAAGCATTAGGTATTCAGCCTATAGATAAAGCCAGGAGCGTTAAAAAATGAAAGAAATAAAAGTACCTGTTTTGCCAGAATCAATAACCGAGGCAACGGTTGCCGCATGGCACAAAAAACCAGGTGACTATGTTGAACTGGACGATGTGATTGTTGAAATAGAGACGGATAAAGTGGTTTTAGAAGTTCCTGCAGAAGAGTCTGGCGTTCTTAGTGAGATTACAGCTGAAGAAGGAGAAACCGTATCTGAGCAACAGGTTCTTGGTCTTATTGATGATGAGGCTGATTCAGGAGATACAAAATCTTCTGAGACTATAGATAAGTCTGAGGAAAAAGAGGCGGCAAGCCCTACCTCAGAAAATAATGAGCCTGAAGCTCAAGAGCAAGAGACACATGTAGAAGAGAAAGTAACAGAGGCTCCTATTGAAAGTCCTAAGCCTTCTCCTGAGCCCATTTCTCCAAAGCAAACAGGCAATCGAATGGAAGAGAGGGTTCCTATGACCCGAATTCGAAAGACGATCGCCAACAAGCTTCACTCAGCGACGCAAAACACAGCTATGCTGACCACCTTTAATGAGGTTGATATGACTGAGATACTCTCCATGAGAGCGAGCTTTAAAGAGGCCTTTGAGAAGAAGTATTCTGTTAAGTTGGGCTTTATGTCTTTCTTTGTTAAGGCTGCTGTAGAGTCTCTCAAAAAGTTTCCAACGGTTAATGCCTACATTGATGGCGAGGATATTGTCTATCATGCTTACTGTGACGTTTCTGTGGCAGTTTCTTCTGATCGTGGCCTGGTCGTTCCAGTGCTTCGTGATGCCCATAAAATGGGCATGCATGACATTGAGAAAGGCATTGTAGACTTTGCTGTTCGTGCCCAAGATGGAACACTAGGCATTGAAGAAATGAGCGGGGGTACCTTTACCATATCCAACGGCGGGGTCTTTGGCTCACTTATGTCTACTCCGATCTTGAATTCACCGCAAAGCGCTATTCTTGGCATGCATAAAACTCAGGATCGCCCTGTCGCTGTGAATGGAGAAGTTGTCATCAGGCCAATGATGTATATTGCATTGTCTTATGACCACAGAATAATTGACGGTAAAGAAGCGGTACAATTCTTAATCTCAATCAAGGAAGCCCTAGAGGATCCAGCAAGACTGTTGCTAAAAGTTTAATCTCGTAATATAATTCGCTCAAATTAAGTATTAGGGGAGTATTTAATGAGCAGTTTAAAAGAAGATTACGAAAAGAATGGTTTTTATTCGCCGATCTCTGTCATCGATACATCTCTTGCACGAGAGTATCGTAACATCCTTGAGAAAACTGAATCAAACATTGAGTTACTAAACTATCGCTACAAGATTCATACTGCGCTTGATTTCGCTTACCAACTAGCAATCAATGAAAATCTCTTGGATAAGATTGAGTCTCTCATAGGACCCAACATTCTGCTTTATAACACTTCATTTGTCATCAAGGAGCCGCACTCTAAAACACACATCAGTTGGCATCAAGATTTGACCTATTGGGGTTTTAACGCCGAGAAACAGGTGGCTGCTTGGGTCGCCCTGTCTGATGCAACTGAGGAGAATGGGTGCATGCACATGATTCCTGGAAGCCACAAAAATGGAAAAATTCCTCATAGAACTACGGTTGACATACACAACCTTCTTCATCATGGCCAAACGATTGAAAATGTCTCTGAAAGTGATTCGGTAAGCGTCCCATTAAAGGCTGGAGAGGCCTCTCTTCATCACGGCTGGACAATGCACACCTCGTACCCAAATGAAAGCAGTAATCGAAGAATTGGATTAACCATAAATTACATTTCTACGGACATGTATCAGACTCAAACTGATAATGACTCAGCCATGCTAGTGAGGGGTGTTGATGAATATAAGCATTTTGCAATGGACGAGCCTCCGACCCAGGAGTTTGATGAGGCTGCCTGGATTAAGTTACAACAAAAAGAGGCGCTCATTCATCAAACTTACAACAAAATGAAAACATAACAATCTCATTCAACAAAAAAAGGGCAGTATTTACATACCGCCCTTTTCGTTTTTTTACTTTTTACAGATTTTTACTTGTAGTGATCCTGCTCGTCAGAGTTGCCTTTAACTAAGACTCCTACTAACATTACCGTAGCAATCACTGTCCACCAGCCAGCGGCTGATGAACCAGCACCGATATACATGCCCATGTCCATCCAAGCACCATCAGCATCCATAAGCTCTGTAAAAGATTCAGCAAAATATCCCATATTAATTCTCCTTAAAAATTAAGATTCAGATTCAGGGCTCGCCATACCTTGAGGGTATGCCTGTGCAGGAACTTTCACTGCATCAAGTCCTCTTTCTTGAACTGCGTCTGGGATACGTAACATGCCAGCTTTGTTCACTATCCAAGACACAATGTATCCTGGAACAAAACCTAGTAAGAACATGACAACTGCACCGACAATTTGGCCAAATAGGCTAATTGCAACAGTATCTTCTGGAGCAAAAGCGCCAAGTCCTGGAACACCAGAACCCAGAATACCAAGCATTACAACGCCAAATAGTCCAATCGTTCCGTGAACCGTAACACAACCAACAGCATCATCGATACCAAGACCCTCTAGCCAGTCCGCACACGGCTTAAGAATAATACCAGCAAGGATAGAAACAGCTATAACCGTTGAACCAAAGTACACATCAAGACCCGAGGCTACAGAAATAATACCTGCTAGACAGCCAGACATCATCCAGAAAGGATCTCTAGTCATAACCCAAGCACCAATAATACCGCCAGCAGCAGCTAGAGGAACGTTAAATGCTAGTGCCGAAAGTGTCATTGGAGTACCATAAATGGTAGTCGCTCTGTCACTATACCAACTCCAACCTTCTCCAGGCAGAATGATACAAGCCATTAGGAATCCGAAGAATCCAACAATAATCAGCATTAAGCCAGTTACTGTAAGTGGCATGTTGTGACCTGCCAGATGATTCGCAGAGCCGTCAGCGTTGAATTTTCCTACACGTGGGCCCAAGTTCAATAGAACACCCAGCGCGAAGAATCCAGCGACAGCGTGCACAAGACCAGCAGCACCAAAGTCGTGATAACCAAACTCAGTGACTAACCATCCGTCAGCGTGCCATCCCCATGCCGCTGCAATACCCCATGCGGCGGTACCTAGCACAACCGCACAGATTACAAAACCTACGGTTTGTATTCTCTCGATTAGTGCACCAGAGGCAATCGACGCAGTTGTTGCCGCGAATAGAGCAAAAGCACCCCAGAATACGCCTGACGCATTGTCACCCATATTTGGTCCCATGTACTGAGCAGAATCGCCCCAGGCCCATGCGATAGCATTTGCATACTCTAGACCTGATATCTCCATATAGCCGGCACCAGCACTAAAGTCTAATGGCCAAGTTGGCAGGGCAAAGTAGAACCACCAACCAAATAGGTACCATGCAGCAATTGTAAACGCGAACGCGAGTAAATTTTTAACACCCGATGACAGTACATTCTGCAAGCGAGTAGCACCCATCTCATAGAGAAGGAAGCCAGCATGAATGAGAACCATCAAAGGAATTGTTACGTAATAGTACGCCTCAGCAAACATCCTGTTTGTGACCTCGGCAGCACCTTTTATAGCGGCTACTTCAGCCGTTAAAGCTAATATTTGATCTTCCAAAACATTATCTCCTTTTTTAGTTTAATCAATCTCTCTCCGTTTTTACTTGTAGGAAATTTTATATCCCTACAAGGAACGAGTATATAGAAAGTAGTTCATCAAATCTATAAAAATTATCTTTAAATTGGTTAAAAAATAGAAACTTTATAAAGATATGTATGAAAGAACAACTGGTAATCAAAATATAAAAAATCAAATATTTTTTATACTAGATTTCAAATTGAACGGTATTGATAAAAATTCTTATTTAACTGCCATACAGATCGACTATGCTGATGACTTGTCGCTTAAAGTCATCCTCGTAATGCTCTGCAAATTCCTCAAGCGTTGTTAGTGAACTCGAGTCTGACATTCGATCGGTATAGATGAGTCCATCGAGATGGTCGAGCTCATGCTGAAAGGTTCCAGCGCTGATTCCTTTGGAAGTAAAGCTGAGCTTTTTGCCTTTACGGTCAAGTGCCTCAATTAAGATTTCAGGACAGCGATCGACCTTGCCTCTCATATTGGGGACTGAAAGGCATCCTTCAAAGACGTTGATTCTGTCTTTAGTTAGAAAGTTGACTTTTGGATTAATTAAAACAGTTAATGGAATGTCTGGTTTGTAGGGGTAGCGAGGGTTTTTTTTCACTTCAATCACGCAGATTCTTTTATGAACAGCGATTTGAGTTGCCGCAAGGCCGGCGCCATTAGCATCCCTCATAGTCTCAATAAGGTCATCGATGAGTGTTTGAATCTCAGCAGAATGAATTGCATCACTATCAACGGTTTCTGCCACTTGACGAAGCGCTGGGTTTCCAATGTGAACGATTTTTCTAATCATAGCTTTAGAGAACTGATCCTATGTAAGGGATCTAAATAAAATTTACAACAAGAATTAAAAGCAGCAACAAGCTTGCGACCCAAAACAATTGATAAGCCTTGCTCATAATGCCGCGAATATCTCTCAGCTCTCTAATAATTTTATCTACCTGATCATCGTTCATAGTCAAAGTCCTTTTTATTTAAAATTTAATAGGGGCAATTTTTACAACCATTATTGCAGCATTCGCCCTGCTTTACGAGGTACCATTTACTGAAAACATAAAGTCCGTTGTCAACAGTATAGTCTACGTTTTTAATTAGTTTCGTTTGGGAGCGGTATGGCTCAACAAATTTCTGAAAGCTCTCCATGCCCTTTTCCTCCACTAAAAAATCTATCCGATCATTGATTGCTAATCCAAGGCAGGATGGACAAAAGCAGTCCTCTTCAAGAGTTGGAGACATTACTGGAGGAAAGACCATGCACCAGCAGCTTCCAGTTCCAGCACCACATCCAAATTCCTGATCACATTTTGAGCAATTCTTAGCTGTCATTTTTTCAGTTGAAACTAAATTTTTTAATATTTTAGAGCATTACATTCAAAAAAATATTCTATCAAATGTATTTAGTGAAAGACTAAGTCACACCAGTTCTTAAATAGAGTGAGTGATGCTTTTTTATTGGCCTTTAAGTTTTTTTCAACCTCACCCTCAAAGTCACTCAAACCCTTAGTACCTAGAAGGTTCTCAAGCGCTTCTGGAATTCCAGGTATGCACATCCATCCCTCAAAAGTGTGACTACAAACTTCTGGATGGAATTGGCACGAATAGGCGTTCTCTGAGACCTGCATGATGTGATTGATACATTGATTGGATGAGGCTAGTATTTTAGAGCCCTGAGGAGCCTGAGTGACCTCCACTAAATGAACGTTAACCCATCTATCAGAGACATCAAAACCTTTTAATAAAGGATGATTTTGTCCCTCTTTAGTTGGCGTTATTTCGAACAAACCGACTTCATGGTTATCAGTTCTCTCTGCCTTTCCGCCTAATGCTTCTGCGAGGAGTTGATGGCCTAGACAAATACCAAGAAAAGGCATTTTAAAATCCCTCACAGCTTGACTAATGGCTATTTTTTCATCGATGAGCCATGGGTACTTATTTTCCTCCCAAACATTCATAGAGCCTCCCATGACCCAGAGAGCGTCATAGTGCTTTAATTTTGGAACTTGCTCGCCAGCGTGAAGGTCTACTTCATGAAATGAAATATTCATACTCTCAGCAAAATCTCTGAAAATGCCAGGATTCTGAGAAGACATATGTTTGAAAACAAGGATATTTTTTTTCAAATCAAATCTCAATTAAATAATTAAGTGATATTGTAAATTATGAAAAATACAAACGGCTGTTATTATTTTATTGACAAAATTTAGATCAATTCAATTTAGAAGCTATATTGATAAGATATTTTGGCTTGCTTTAATGCATTGGTTGAGTCAACGTTGTAACCCAGTTTAAGATCTTTGTAATTTAGACCAACATAACTTGATGTTGCAATCTTAGCATCTTCTATATGGTTTCGATTAGAGGTCAAAACATGTTTTAATGAAAAACCAAACTGGTCATCAAAATCTTTACGATAAGATAAGCCGTAGGCTATTTCTCTGCCCCCAGCCTTCAAATCAATAGCTTTATTTCTATAGGATATAGTTCCATCGGACTCAGCTAAGTTTGCCATTCTAATCGACATCACACCTCCATTGACTCTATTGGGCTGACTGATTGATAATGAAAATTGATCGTCTCCTAAAATATTTTTTTTACTTGCTACAAATGCTAGACTTGACGATTTAACGTTGCTAGCTGAGTCTATAAAACTTGAGTTAGGTTTAGTCATATTAGTTTTAGCTATTGTCGCTAAGCCAGTCAAAGATAAGTTTTCATTGATATGACTTTGTGCCTTTAAAGCACTATAAACGGTACTTGTATTCGCCCCAACTGTTGAAAATGCATCACTTCCTTTAAGTCCCAGTAAATTATCTTTCTCTAAAGTAATGCCAGTCATGACTGTAAAGTTTGTATCGTTAGGATTTCCATACTCCAAAGAAGCAACAATAGATTGTCTTGATCCAATAGTGCCACTCTCATCATAAGGACTTCTAATTGGATTTGAAGCGCCAATCAATAACTGTGAATTCTCAAGCTCATACATAGCATTGAGTCCCAAACCTTCACTATTTGATGCAAGATATGGCGTTTCAAAGTCGGATAAATCGACTGTTAGCTCTGAACCCTTTCCAAAAAAACTTTGAACTGGAAGTGTATTATTGCCAAGCGTTAAACTTGTCTCTAATTTATTGCTATGAAATAAAGTTGGGACATTTCCAATGAATTTTTTTTCTGAAGAGTATTTATCATGAGCAATCATTGGAGTGTCTAACCTTGAAAGCTCTTCAGACAAGTTTATTGTTATTTCGTGATTATTTGGAGTACCTACTCTTGTAGACATTTCAAAATTAAATCCGCCATTTAAATCATCATAAGCGTATCCGACTTCGCCAATCAAGCCATGAGAAACTGCATCACCAAATGAACTAGACGGTGTAATGTATGATGAGCCAAGCGTATTGGCTTCACTTGATTGAATTGAGTTGCTAGTATATAGAGACATCGAAGCAGGATTTCCATCAGAGGTAATTGGACTCAAAGCCGCATAGAAATCTGGAACTCCATGACCCCAAGTGGAGTGATAGCCATGCTTTACACTATTGCCATGCGTTGTGAAAGTCGTATTACCTTCAGGCGTAAACCAGTCATTGTTAGCTGAGGCCAATATTCTATCTACTAGTTGCTCAGGCGTATGATTTGGAAAAGCTTGCGCCATTAATGCAACCCCTCCTGAAACCATTGGGGCAGTCCAAGATGAACCATAAGATATAGTGCCAGCATCAGAGTCATATTGACTTGTTCCGCTGTCTACATAGGTTGCTGCGTTAACATCATATCCATCAACTGACAAACAATACGCAGCTGTTGAGCCACATTTATTTCCTTTTAGCGTGAATTCTGAAGATGTAGCATTTGATAAATCAGAGTCGCCAGTGTATTGAACAACATTAGCAACTATCCATGCCTCTCCAAGGTCTGGAAATAACTCTGGCAAGCCAGCCATAGCGCTCGCATCTGACTCATCGACGTCATTGCCTGCTGACCAAACAACAACACCAGAGGATTCAAAATTATCTAATGCTGTGACGTAAGTATTCGAGTCTGTTAAGTCTTGGCCAGAGGATGAGCCGTGCATTAAAACTGCCAAACCTTGAGCATTCGTTAAGCTATTGCTAGATATATACGACTCAAGTTCAGAGATGTTGTAACTAGTGCCTCCCGAGGTATAGCCCCAACTCTGGTTTGAAGCTATTGCTCCAGCTGCTCTAGCAGCGTCTAAATCACTTGCATAATCGTCTCCCTCATTGGAGCCCACATATTTGCGAATACTAGACAAAACTAGATCTGCATCGGGTGCCACACCACTTCTGGCGCTCACGTCTCCGGCAGCAAACATAGCTACACCTTGACAATGATTATTACTGGATGTTGCTGCGTCAAAAGTGCTCTCTCCTGAGCCGCCATCATCTAAGTTTGTTATTGTTTTATTGTCATAAATATCATGATTAACATCGCAGTAGAAATCTGCTATGTGGATTGTTTCTCCAGCACCTGTTAAATAAGCGCCATCTTTGGAAAAGGATTGAACCTTATGCACCCCCATTTGCTCATAAGGGTGAGTGACTCCGCCAGCTTCTATTGCCGTCCATGTAGATCTACTTTTTATTGTGTTTTGTGAGGAAGAACTGCCTTCTGTAAAAGATGTTGACTTAGCTAAAGCATAGTCAGTAGATGAAGAGCTAGCTACAACGCTAGAACTAGAACCTCCACCTCCCCCTCCAATACAACCTATCAAAGAGAGCGACATTGCTACAATAATCAGATTTTTAAGGTTCACTTATTAGCCAATTAAAGTTTGAGTCCAATATACCGTATTGGAGTAATATATTTATAATATTATTAAATCTAGTGAAATACAGATTTTCAACAAATGGTATTGAAAAAAGAGAATTAAATCATATATTATGGTGATACATTTTTTACTGGCTAATCACAATGACATTAAGAGCAATCGAGGCAATACTTCCACCAGACAATCTTCATTTTGTTGGTGATGGCTTTAGAGTTTATGGAATTTTAGGAAGGAGAGAGCCGCTTACAATGAGGCGAATGAGCCCATTTCTATTAATGGACTACGCTCCAGTTCACTACTTTCCACCGAATGATGGTTCTCCTCGTGGTGTTGGATCTCATCCTCACAGAGGCATTGAAACAGTCACCATAGCATACAAAGGGAAAGTTGAACACAATGATAGTACCGGCGCAGGAGGCGTTATTGAAGAAGGTGGCATCCAGTGGATGACATCAGGCAAAGGGATACTTCACAAGGAGTATCACGAGAAAAACTTCAGCAAAAAAGGTGGTGAGATGCAAATGGTTCAGCTCTGGGTCAATTTACCTGCAAGAGACAAAATGACAGACCCAAAGTACCAAAATATCGAGAATAAAGATTTAGCTAAAGTAGATCTTGGTAATGGAATTGGATCCATCGATATTATTGCTGGTGAATTTAAAAAAAATAAAGGACCCGCTTCATCTTTTACTCCAATGAGTCTCTTTAATGTCAAACTGAACAAAGGAAAGGGAACTAGTTTAAGTTTCAATGAGAATCATAATACTGGTCTTCTAATTATTAAAGGGAATATCATTATTAATAATAAAGAGAGAGCGCCAACGAATCACTTTGTCCTTTTTGAAAATAAAGGCAAAGAGTTTACAATAAAAGCGGAAGATGACGCTGAAATACTGGTTCTCAGTGGTGAGCCTATTGACGAGCCCATTGCCTCTTATGGTCCATTTGTAATGAACACAAATGATGAAATTAAGCAAACCATTGATGACTTTAATAGCGGTAAATTTGGTTATCTAGACTAGCTGTTCAATTTAGCTGCTTCCAACAGAGGCTTCAAGTTTAGGATACTTAAAACCTAACGTAACTCCTCGTGCGATTGAAAAAATAATGAGAGATGCCCATAGCCCATGATTTTCATATTTAGGTAACAACAAAGCTAGCATCAACAAATAGACACAGAAAGAAATAAACATCATATTTCTCATATCCGTTGTTCTAGTAGCTCCTATAAAAATTCCATCCAACATCCAAGCGGCAGCTCCAGCTAGTGGTGCTAGGACCATCCAGGGTAAGTATTCACGGCTTACTTCTCTGACGTTTTCAGCTGTTGTCATAACATCAATAATATTACCACCAAAAACAGCGAAAATAATTGCCATCAAAATGACGGAGCCAGAGCCCCATTGACTTGTCATAATGGCTGACCTTCGAAACAATACTCTATTTCGAGCTCCAAGTGCTTGCCCAACGAACGCCTCCGCTGCAAAAGCAAAGCCGTCCATAGCGTAAGCAGTTATATTTAAAAACTGAATGAGCACCTGGTTTGCTGCCAAGGTTGCATCATCAAAACTCGAACCAAGAAATAAAAAACTCACAAATGCTATCTCAAGCAGAACCGATCGAATCAAAATATCAATATTCACTTTGGCCATCTTGATCAACCTAGCTTTGTCAAAAATTTGATTCCAGTTTCTCCAGTAACCGTTTCTGAAGCCCTCTTTTGCAAGCCATAATCCAAACAGTAATCCTGTCCACTCTGCGACAATAGTTGCTAGCGCGACTCCTTCAACCCCCCATCCAAATTTAAGAACAAAAATAAAATCTAAAGTTATGTTGATACTATTAATAAGCAGCATCAAAATTAAGACTGCACTCGCCCTCTCTTGGGCAATGAGCCATCCAGTTATTCCAAAAATAGCTATTGCTGCTGGGGCACTATAAACCCTTATCTGTAAATACTCTTTTGCCAAAGACTCAACTTCAAAGGAGGCAGGAGCCAACCCAAGAGCTGCTCCAAAGAGAGGTATTTGAGTCATTATGAGAACTAGCCCAGCACTAAGCCCAATAAGGATTCCTCTTACTAGGAGAGCTGATGTCTCTAGATCATCCTTTGAACCAATGGCCTGAGCTGTTAGCCCAGTGGTTCCCATTCTTAGAAAGCCAAAGAGCCAATAGATGGCTGAAATAATAATAGCACCTATACCAACTGCGCCAATTGGAGCAGCTAAGCCCATCTGACCAACAACTGCGGTATCAACGGCTCCCAGAATTGGAATGGTTGCATTGGCTAGAACAATTGGAATAGCAACACTTAAAACTCTTTTATGAGTAAGCATTGTTGAACTGTAGCTCATATAGAATTAGTCTAGATTTTAGCTAGAGAGAGTTCGATTGAAAATTTTGAAACGCCAGTAAAGAATAAATGCAAGAATAGCATACAAAAGCTTTGCAAAGGTAAATACGCCAGGCAAACTCACAAACGTTGCCAGCCAGCCATAACCTTTGGTGTTACTCCAGACATAAATGAAAGCTTCAACTCCCTTAATTTCACTACCATCTGGAAACTCCACATAGAGTGCTTTTAGGTATTTGTCACCTTTATGGCTACAGTCCTCATATCGAAGCTGAGATCTCTTTTTATAGTGCTTGATTTCGAAGTTACAGATACTGCACTCTTCGTTGAATAAAACCTTTCCTTCTAAACCACTTTTCATAATCAGCTAATATAGTCAAATCACACATTCTTGTAAATGATCTATTTGAATCCCTCAACAATTTGCCAAGAGCTTATTTCCTCTAGTTTAACTGTATTATCTAAGCAGCCATTTATAAAAAAACTTAATGCAATTAAACTAAAAATTTTAAAAAACTTTATATACCTCATCAAAGCATTTTTCATAGTGATACATTATACATTGATGGGAATTAGAGTTATCATCTTGGTTAATTTGTAATGAATTCCAATATGAACTATAATTATCATTTTCAATTCTATTTTTATTCATGGACTTTCATAGCCAAAAAGACCTCTTTAATAACCATAGACATCAAGCCATTCGTAACCTATTCATTGAAAAAAGAAAGCTTTTGGGGCTGTCTCAAAATGAACTAGCAGCTCAAATGCAAACTGATGTCTCAAGTATTATTCACATGGAGTCTTATCCTGGAAATTTTAAGTTTGCTGATATTCAACTTTTTAGTGACGCTCTGAAAGTCTCAATAAAAGAGTTAGAAAATTTGTTGAAATAATCCTGATATTTTAAAGATCAATTCTACTAGGCATATCAAATCATTACTGCCATTGATTAATTCTTATTCAGGTATAGTTTGAATATCAAAATTTATAGACTTTCAATTGCAAAAAAACCCATTAAATAACCTCAAAATAATTCATTATTTTTTATTGCAAAGTGCTCAAACTAAAGCCATAATTTTAAATATTTTGTCTATTGTTTTGTTTTCAATCATGGTTGTTTTTATTAGAAAGGCATCCGAAAACCTGCATGTTCTTGAAGTCGTTTTTTTCCGGAACCTATTAGCTGTGATTGTAATGCTACCAATATTAAGATCAACAGGTTTAGCCGCTATAAAAATGAAAAATAAAAAGTTGTTTTTTATAAGAGCTTTTGTTGGTGCTATAGGAATGATTGCAGGCTTTACTTGCTTAACCCTCATACCTCTGGCTCAGGCAACTGCAATCAGTTTCTCTCAACCACTTTTCATTACGATCGGAGCGACTCTATTTTTAGGTGAAATAATTAAAGCTAGAAGGATAGCTGCCATCATTGTTGGTGTTATTGGAATGCTAATCATTGTTCAGCCTGGTTTCAGTGGCTTCTCTTTTGGAATCATACTCGCAATAATTTCAGCTTTAGCTCTCTCAATTAATGCATTAATAGTCAAAAAGCTTACTCTGACTGACACACCTCAAGCAATCATTATGTGGATGGTAATTATGCTTATTCCAATTACCCTAATTACTGCCGTGCCAGTTTGGCAGTGGCCTAATTTATTGACTTGGCTATATCTATGGGGGATTGCAATCTTAGGAACAATGGCTCATTTTGCGTGGACTAAATCCTATGCAATGGCTGAAATTACAAGTCTTGAACCAATTGGCTTTATAAAACTACCTATTATTGCTCTTTTGGGGTGGATGATTTTTTCAGAAATTCCTGGCACCTGGACTTGGATTGGAGGTTTCATAATTTTTATGTCAACAATTTATATCAGCCATCGAGAGACAAAAGCTGCAGACTCACTGAAGCCAAATGATGGCGCTCAAGAACCTAAACTTTAACTTGATTAATAAAATGGTCGGGTCGGCAAGATTTGAACTTGCGACCACTTAACCTCCAGTCAAATGCATTACCAACCTTGCATATACCTCATGTGGAAACTTAGTATTATTTTTATAAAAGTCACATAAAGAACGCCAAAAACAAATGGAAATATGCTAACTTATAATAGAAAAGTAAGCTCTTAATTCTCACTAATAGGAATGAATATGGAAATGAAGGAAATGAATACTGATGAAGTATGTGAAATCTTTAAAGAAATAATTGAATATGAACTTGCAGGAGTTGTAAGGTATACACACTCCTCTTTAATGGTTACGGGTCCTTATCGAATACCCATAGTTACATTTCTTAAGGAGCAAGCTGCTGAATCAATGCTTCATGCGCAACAAGCAGGTGAATTACTAGTTGGTCTTGATGGTCATCCTAGCCTCAAAGTAGCCAAAATTAAAGAAACTCATAGACACTCAATCAAAGATATTTTAGAGGAAAGCCTCGAACATGAATTGCATGCGTTGAGTTTATACAAAAAGTTATTAAAATCCGTTGCCGATTCTTCAGTTTACCTAGAGGAGTATGCCAGAACTATGATTGGTGAAGAGGAACAACACTCTCTCGAGCTTAAAGCTATGTTGAAAGACTTTGGTTAATTATTAGAAAAATTAATGGTCGGGACGGCAAGATTTGAACTTGCGACCACTTGACCCCCAGTCAAGTGCGCTACCAGGCTGCGCTACGCCCCGAAAGAACTTTAATTCTTAATTTCTAAATTTGCCGTATAGAAAGCCAAAAACAAAAGCAAATATGGCAAATGGCGCTGACATAATAAGCCAATAAATTATATTATTTAGATTTTGATCATAAACAAAAGGCCTGATATAAAAGGAAGTGGAAGCAAAAAGACTCCATGCCAAGAATGTTCTCCCATAGAAGATCGATTTAGATGACAATTCATTCTTTGGTCTTACAATTCTGAAAAAGAGGTAGCCGAAACCTACCGCTATTAAAATACTAATAAAATTAATCATCTCAAACTCCCTAATAGTTTGCCTTTCTTTTTAATTACAAATTGGACATTTTGGATCTTTACCAATTTTGACCTTTCTAAAGCTTAAGTCAAGTGCATCAACCAAAAGGAGTGACCCACTTAACTGATCTCCTAAGTTTAATATAACTTTAATTGCCTGTAGGGCTTGTATCGTGCCTATTAAACCAGCAACTGGAGCTAGAACGCCATTCTCAATACAGCTCTCATTCTCTTCACCTTCAACCGAGTATAAGCACTGATAACAAGGGAGATTTTTTTGATGTCCCTCAAAGATAGAGACCTGACCTTCAAACCGAACAACTGCTGCAGAAATCAGCGGCTTCTTATTCTCAACGCAGACCTTATTGATCTCAAAACGACTTTCAAAGTTATCGGTTCCATCTAGGACAATATCAACCCCTTTTATCAATTCATTAAGGTTGTCTGTATGAATGAGCTCATTAGCAATCGTCACTTTGATCTCAGGATTAAGTTTAGTCAATTTATTTTTGGCTGAGTTGACTTTATCATCACCAATATCCTCAGTCTGGTGAATGATCTGTCGCTGCAAGTTGGATAGCTCAACCTGATCAAAGTCAGCAATCACAATATGGCCAACACCTGCTGCTGCCAAATAAAGGGCTGTCGGTGATCCAAGTCCTCCCATGCCTATAATAAGGACAGTCGAATCTATAATTTTCTGTTGACCCTCAACATCAACCTGAGGTAGCATGATTTGTTTAGAGTACCTTAGAAGCTCTTGATCTTCCATAAATATTAGTCTCTAAAGTACTTTTGAATTTTTGGCAAAATGACCATTCGGCAATAGGGTTGATTCAAATTATCGTTGAAGTAGTTTTGATGATAGCCCTCAGCAGGATAAAAAACATCAAGCTCAGTAACTTCAGTGACCGCACCCTTGATATTCCTAATCACTGAGGTTGCAATTTCCTTCTGCGAGTCGTTCACATAGAAGATGGCTGATCGGTACTGAGTTCCTTTATCTGCCCCCTGCTGATTCAGGCTCGTTGGATCATGGGTGGCAATAAAGACCTCAAGCAACTCTTCAAACGAAACTATGCTCTCATCAAATTCAATTTTAACCACTTCAGCATGCCCTGTTTGACCCGTGCATATAGACTCATAGGAAGGGTTTTGAGTGGATCCATTACAATAGCCATTTTTGAGTACAGTGATTCCATTAACACGCTGAAAAATTGCCTCCACACACCAAAAACATCCTCCGGCTAGATATGCTGTTTCCATCTAATATTATTTGCAAATTTAAAAAGATATAGTATATCTTATGCAGAGAAAAATAATTATTAATAACAATGAAGGCAACTGAAGATATAGTCTATAAAGGGATGACTCAGGGTGAAATTGAGACGCAATATATGCTCAGAAACACTCGTCCAGATTATGAAACTACTGACATCCCGAGATGGATGGAAATGTCAGAGAGGTTTAGATCACAGTCAATTAACACACTTAATCTCAATTACGGCCCGCTTCAAAGAAACACACTGGATTTTTTTACTCCGAAAGTCAACTCCTTGGGATTCATACTTTATATTCATGGTGGTTACTGGCAAAGAGGTGACAAATCGGTCTATAGTTTCATTGCTCAGCCTTTTGTCAATAGAGGGTATTCTGTCGCAGTAATGAACTACCAAATGTGTCCTGATGTCAAACTTACAGAAATAGCACCTCAGGCTCGAAATGCAATCAAATGGCTTTGGAACAACTCAAGTGATTTAAATATTTCACGAGACAACTTTAATGTTTTAGGTCACTCTGCTGGAGGCCATCTCACCTCTGAGATGCTATTTACTGACTGGAGTCAGGAAGACCAGGCTTTACCAAAAAATCTATTACATGCTGCAGTTGCTGTTTCGGGCATTTATGACTTTGAGCCGATACTTTATTGCTCAGAAAACGATGGCCTTGGAATGGACTTACTAGAGGCAAAAGCAGCTAGCCTAATTCATAGAAAGCCCTCTATAGATATTCCTCATATTCTCTCTTTTGGACTCAATGAGCCCCAAGATATGCATCGACAAAGCCTCGATTATGCCAAAGCTTTTGCTGATGACTTTTCCTCACTAGAGGTCATCGAGGTTAATAATGCTGATCATTTTGAAACAGTCGATGCAATTACTGATGAGAATGGTGAGTTATTTAATAAAACATTAAGACTTTTTGAAAGTTGATTCTTAATTTGAAGTAAGATTATTTACTAAAACATCATACAAACCCAAGGACATCATTAAGATATAATTTTGATTAAGGATTTATATTTTTTTTGGAAGACCCTTTTAAGGAGAGAATGTGTCAGAAAAAATAGACAATAGTCACGGCAATGGCCTAGTACTTATACTTTTAGCTCTCTCAATCCTTGCTTTAGTCTGGCTCTTTACTCCCTTTATAGCTTATCTCTTCTTATCACTTTTAATCTGTATTTCAACCTATAGTAGCTTTAGTAGTCTGTCCGAGAAAAGATCGAAAAAAATGTCAGCACTGATTATGACACTCGCTGTGACTATTCTCTTGATACTTCCGCTTGGATATATCCTTCTTGTGAGTGGTATCGAGACAACAACGCTCATTAACAAACTTCAGAGCGACTTTCAGCTCAGCGAAATAAACAGAATTACGGATGAAATTATTATGGGTCTGCCGCTCACAGAATCGATTCGAGAGTTCCTTGATAATTCGCTTAGAAATAATTTAGAGAGTATCGCTGTAGGAGTCACAGATTTCTCAATCATTATCCTTAAAAGTATTACTAGCCTCTCGAGCCAGTTCATCTTTTTTGTCATCATCACTATCTTTTCACTCTACTATTTTTATATTGATGGGCCATCTTTTATTGAGAAGGTAAGAAAGGTCTCGCCACTCGATAACAAGATAAATGACTTATTGCTTAATCAATTCTCAGGCCTCTCTTTAACACTTGTTGGCAGTGTTTTTCTTGTGGCAATGACGCAAGGAGTTGCTTTTGCAATTGGTGTGATGATGGTTGGTCTGCCTGCTCTATTTTTTGGCGTTGCTATGGCTTTAGCAAGCTTTATTCCGATCCTGGGAGGGGTTCTGGTCTGGCTTCCACTCTCTATCTATCTCTTTGCAATTGGCGAGACAACGAGTGCGTTTATTATTATTGTTTTTGGTGCAGTAATCGCAGGAACTCTGATTGATAATTTTCTGAGGCCAATTATCATTATGAAACTCTCAAGTTCAATGAAACATCAGAGCCCGCTCAACCATACCCTCATTACGGTCCTTTCTACGCTTGCTGGAATTATTAAGTTTGGCATCTTAGGCTTATTCATTGGACCCATTATTGCTGCAATGTCGATTACTATCTTTGATATATATCAAATTCAATTTGGTAAATCGAAGTAAATCTTTGTTAAAATTCTCAACTCAATCTTAAATCGTAATACTCATGCTAAAAGAGCTCATCGAATACATCAAAGAATACGAAGGCGATAATGAACTTGGAGACTATCTCGATACGCGTTATGTCAGGCTTACTGAGCAGCATTATGATCAGATTGCGAGTGCTATGTCTGAGGGTGAACTTGTGTCCAAAAATTCATCGAATTGTCCTGCAAAGCGCTTCTTTCTTCACTTCAATGAGACGATTCTGTTTGTCAACAAGCAGACTGAAGAAGCAAGTGCAGTCTATGATATTGAGATGGTCCAAAATGAAGAGGAGTCTGATGACTCGATGGAGCTTCTATTTGCCTCATTTTCAATTGATGATGATTACTCGCCATTACTTAAAAAGAGAGTCGCAAGCGGTAAAACAGCGGACGAGAATTATCAACATCTAGTGATGCAATCTGTGATTCCAATTTTGAAAGGATTTATGGTGGCAATAACCGACTAGGTTTATTTTTTACCCTTTTGAGTCGCTAATTTAAGCTTAGGGCCAGCCTTAAAGGTAACCACTTTCCTTGCACTAATCAGAACCTCTTCACCGGTCTTTGGATTTCTGCCAGGCCTCGGCGTTTTTTCTCTGACTACAAAGTTGCCAAAACTTGATAATTTGATTTCCTCTCCCGTCTTCAGAGTCTCAATGATTTGTTCAAAGAATTGATTAGTGAGTGCTAATGCTTGGGTTTGTGTGAGATCTATTTTTTTAACGAGGGTGTTTGCAATATCTTGTTTTGTAAGGGACATTTGATTATCTTAATTTAGCAGAAAATTTTGTTTCTAAATGACCTACTATTTTACTAACTTTTTCAGCCAACTGTTCATCAGTTAGAGTAACTTCTTTTGATTGATAAGTTAAATTTAAGGCCACACTTTTACTTCCCTGTTCGATATGCTCCCCTTCATAGACATCAAACAAGTTTACTTCGATTAAATCATTTTGCTTTAAGGACTCAATGGAGTGGATCAATTCATCACTCGAGATTTCTTTTGAGACCACAATCGCTATATCTCTTTGTGAGGCTTGAAATGATGAAAAAGACTCATAGCTTGGCGTTTCACCTTGCTCGATCTCAGACTGTGTGAGTTCAAAAAGGAAAGCTTTTGGCATCGATAACTTCTTTTGGAGTTTTGGCGACATTGCGCCGATCCAGCCAATTTGATCGTTTCCTTTCATTATTTTTGCTGTTTGCCCCATCTGAAGAGCTGGATGCTCAGCCACCTCAAATTTGAAATCTTTTTTACTGAGATTTAATAGCGCCTCGACATCAGACTTAGCATCGAAAAAGTCAACCTGTCGATCTCCCTCTGCCCATTGTGAGTTATGACGGTTACCAGAGATAATTCCAGCAATTTTTTGATTCTGTCCTTCGACCTCGATTCCAGAGAAGCACAGACCCTGCTCGAAGAAGCGAAGGTTGTGGTGCCCTCTTCTGATATTAGATTTTGCTGAGTCAATGAGTCCTGGCCACAGGCTTGAACGCATAATCGCCATATCGTCAGAGATTGGGTTCTGTAGTAAGATTTTTTTTAGAATCTGGGTCCACTAAATCGTGCATCTCGTTTGAGATAAAGCTATAAGTAATGACCTCTTGATAGCCTCTATTGACAAGAGCATTAGAGAGCTCATTAGAACTGATCTTGGCCTGAGCCGCATTCGATATATTGGCATCGATAGAGAGTCTTTGAACTGGAATCTTGTCATAACCATAAAGCCTAGCCAGCTCTTCAATGATGTCTGCTGGAATGCGAATATCAAAACGAAAGCTTGGCGGAATAATAGTCCAAGAGTCATCCGAATTCTTTTTAAAATCGAAATCAAGAAACTTGAATTTTGACTCTACCCATGAAGGGTCGAGATCAAAGCCAAGAACTTTTGATATTTTTTCAATTGAAATTTGTATTGGTTCTAATTTAGGAAGTGATTTTGAATCAACGGTCTCATTGATTTCTGATGCTGCTCCGCCACATATTTCAAGGACAAGTTCTGTGGCTCTCTCCATAGCATAGCCTGCCATATTGAAGTCAACTCCCCTCTCAAAGCGAAGTGAAGCCTCAGTATGAAGACCATAAGATCTGGCAACTCCAGAGATTGCAACGGGCTCAAAGAACGCAGCCTCTAGTAAAATTTCAGTGGAACTCTCTAGTGTTGAGCTTTCCATGCCGCCAATCACACCAGCGATGGCTATGGCAGATTTTTCATCAGCGATCACAAGAGTGTCTTCTGACAAGGTAACGCTTTGTCCATTGAGGAGCTCTAAATCCTCATTCTTAATTGCTGATCTCACATTGATACTTCCATTAATTTTTGATAAATCAAAGGCATGCATCGGCTGACCGAGCTCCAAAAGAACGTAGTTTGTTATATCGACAATTGGGGAATGAAGCTGCTGATTAGCACGAAGCAGTTTTCTTGCCATCCAATCTGGCGTTGAAGCAGTGTTATCAACTCCCTCAATCACACGTGTTAAATACTTTGGGCACTCTTTAGGATTACTAACCAATGACTTAAAGGACTTGCTCTCTTTTTGAGCCGCTTTATAATTGATCTCAGGTAATGACAAGTCATAGTTAACGCAGACCTCTCTTGCAACGCCAAGGACACTGAAACAGTCTCCTCTATTTGGAGTTATATCAAGCTCAATAATTTGATCATCAAGGTCTAGAACAGACCTTACATTGTCACCAATTTTAGATTTTGCATCCAGCTCTATGATTCCTTCATGGCTATCCGATATACCCATTTCAGATTCCGAGCATAACATTCCGTTAGATTCAACGCCTCTTAGTTTGGCGCGTTTAATTTTGAGTTTATTGGGAAGGACAGATCCAACTGTAGCTACAGCGACCTTTAAATCTTTCCTGACATTTGGAGCGCCGCAAATAATTTGCAGGTTTTCGCCTGTTCCAATATCAACCTCACAAAGACTCAGTTTATCTGCATTGGGATGTTTACCGCAGCCAACAACATGACCAACTACTAAGCCCTCAAATGGCGGAGCTATGGGCGCTATTTGATCAACCTCTAGGCCAGCCATGGTTAGTTTTTCTGAGAGCTCTATATCGCTAACATCTGGATTAACCCACTCCCTTAACCATCTAGTTGAAATATTCATAATTAATACCTTTGCACTAGAATTGATTTAAAAAACGAATGTCATTTTCAAAAAATAGCCTGAGATCATTGACGCTATATCTAAGCATTGCGAGCCTCTCTACACCCATTCCAAAGGCAAGTCCTGAGTACTCTTCAGGATCAATGCCGACCGCTTTCAATACGTTTGGATGAACAACACCGCACCCTAAAACTTCAAGCCAGCCTGATTTTTTACAAACACGGCAACCCTCTCCTCCACAAATCACGCACTCAATGTCTGCCTCAGCAGAGGGCTCTGTGAATGGGAAGTAGGATGGACGGAATCTCACCTTGAGGTCCTCTTTCTCAAAGTAGGCTCTTAAAAAGTCAATCAGAAGTCCTTTGAGCTGAGAAAACGAAGCCTCTTTATCAACAATAAGACCTTCAACTTGATGGAACATTGGGGTATGCGTGACATCAGAGTCACAGCGATAAACTTTACCCGGAACAATTACTCTGACAGGCGGCTTTTGCCTCTCCAGAGTACGAATTTGAACAGGCGAAGTGTGTGTTCTTAGAACCGTATTAGAATCAAAATAGAACGTATCATGCATTGCCCTTGCAGGATGGTGCTCTGGGATATTGAGCGCGCTGAAGTTATGAAAGTCATCTTCAATTTCCGGGCCCAGCTCGATCTCAAAGCCAGCCTTTGTAAAAATATCTTGAATGTGGTTGAGCGTCTGAGTGATGGGATGAAGGCTTCCTTTTTCTGAGTTCCTGCCAGGCAGCGTAACATCAATTTTTTCATCCAGAAGTCTCTGATTTAGAAGCTCCTCTTCGAGCTCTTCTTTGCGAGATTCGATAAGCTTTTGGATTTGGACTTTGGCCTCATTGATAGCCTCACCCATCTGTGGCCTCTCCTCTTTAGAGAGTTTTCCAAGACCTTTAAGGAGATCTGTTAGCTCACCCTTTTTCCCCAAGTATTGGACTCTTGATTCATCAAGAGCCTTTAAATCCATAGCACTGGCTATAGATTTGGTGGCGTTGGTGATAATTTTGTTAATCAAAATGCCTACTTGTATTATTTAAAAGACTGCAACCTATGTTACAGTCTTTTAGTAAGATTTTTCTACTGTGCTAATCCAGCTTTTGCTTGATCAGCAATTTTAGCAAAGGCGTCTTTGTCAAAGATGGCAATATCTGAGAGAACTTTACGATCAATCTCAACACCCGCTTTGTTTAAACCGTTGATAAATTGTGAGTAGCTTAGACCATTATTTCTTGCCTCAGCGTTGATACGAACAATCCACAATCTTCTGAACTGACGACGACGTTGACGACGGTCACGGTATGCGTACTGTCCTGCCTTGATGACCGCTTGCTTAGCAACGCGATAAACTTTGGAGCGAGCACCATAGTAACCTTTGGCCTTCTTTAAAACTTTTTTGTGTTTGGCATGCGCCTGCACACCTCTTGAAACTCTTGCCATAGTAATACTCCTTTAACTGTAAGGTAACATTCTTTTAACCATTGGTACATCAACCTTCTCAATCGAATCAGGTGAACGTAGCGAGCGCTTTCTTGAAGTGCTCTTTTTGGTCAAAATATGTCTCAGATGAGAGTGTTTACTTTTGTAACCGCCACTGGCAGTCTTTTTGAAACGCTTTGCAGCACCTCTATTGGTCTTTAACTTCGGCATCATTTACTCCTTGACCCTCTTCGGGTTCAATTTTTCGGGCTTTCGCCTTACTTTTCTTAGACTTGGGTGCTAGCATCATGCCAAGCTGGCGACCCTCCATTTTTGCCTTCTGCTCAACAGTGGCAAATTCTTCTGTTTCACTTTCAATTCTATCCAGCATCTCCATACCTAACTCTCGATGCTGAACCTCTCGACCACGAAACCAAATGACTACTTTGACCTTGTCGCCGTTCTCAATAAATTTAACCAAGTTTCTAAACTTGATTTGGTAATCCGCCTCCTCAGTTCCAGGACGATACTTGATCATCTTGACGTGAGTCTTTTTCTGTTTTTTCTTAGCGTCACTCTTTTGTTTCTTCAGTTCATACTGAAACTTTCCAAAATCCATCACCCGACAAACCGGTGGATCTGCATTGGGCGAAACTTCAACTAAGTCTAAACCTGCGTTTACTGCTAATTCAAGAGCATCATCATTACTTAGGATTCCTAACTGGTCACCTCCATCATTTATCACTCGGACCTTGGGTGCACTAATATTTTGATTAATCCTAGTCTTTACCTTTGCTGGGCTTTTAATAATTACTCCTGATTTATTAATTCTGTCAACGCCTCTAGAGACATTGAACCCAAGTCCTCTCCGCCCCTTCGACGAACAGATACTTGATTGTTTTCTTGCTCTCTGTCGCCAACCACTAAAATGTATGGGTAGCGTTGCATTGAGTGCTCGCGTATTTTAAAGCCTATCTTCTCATTTCGCAAGTCCGAAATGACCCTAAGGCCCTGATTTTTTAGATTTATCTCAACATTTTTTGTATATTCCTCTTGTTTTTGAGAAATATTGATGATGACTGCTTGAATTGGCGCGAGCCAAGATGGAAATGCTCCCTCGTAATGCTCAATTAGAATGCCAGTAAATCGCTCGATTGAGCCGACTATGACTCGGTGAAGCATCACAGGTATCTGCTTGGAGCCATCTTCAGCAATGTAATGCGCATCAAGGCGATCTGGCATCGAGAAATCAGCCTGAATCGTGCCACACTGCCACTCACGGTCAAGACAATCCTTCAATACAAATTCAACTTTGGGTCCATAAAAGGCTCCCTCACCCTCTTGGAGCTCCCAGTCTATACCTTTAGCATCAAGCGCTGTTGCAAGTGCTGCCTCAGCCTGATCCCAAACCTCATCAGAGCCAACCCTTTTTTCAGGTCGAGTCGAGAGTTTAATGTCAATATTTTCAAAACCAAAATACTTGTAGACCTTGAACGTTAAATCGATGAAGGATGAGACTTCGCTCTGTATTTGGTCTACGGTGCAAAAAATGTGTGCATCGTCCTGAACAAAGTTACGAACACGCATAATGCCGTGAAGTGTTCCTGAAGGCTCATTACGATGGCAAGAGCCAAATTCAGCTAGCCTTAATGGAAGATCTCGATAGGACTTTAGACCCTGATTAAAAATCTGAACATGGCCAGGGCAGTTCATCGGTTTAACCGCGTAATCTCTGTTCTCAGAGTGAGTCGTAAACATAGCGTCACCAAACTTATCCCAGTGACCTGACTTTTCCCAAAGCGTTCGATCCATGACCTCAGGAGTATGAACTTCTTGATAACCGTTATCTTTAAAGACCTGGCTTATATACTGAACGATAATTTGATAGAGCGTCCACCCCTTGGGGTGCCAGAAGACCATACCGGGCGCTTCCTCCTGGGTATGAAATAAGTTTTGGAGTTTTCCAATCTTTCTGTGATCTCTCTTCTCAGCCTCCTCGAGTCGGTGAAGGTGCGCTGCTAGGTCCTCTTTATTCTCCCAGGCAGTGCCGTAGACTCTTTGCAGCATCTCGTTATTCGAGTCGCCTCGCCAATAGGCACCAGCCAATTTCATCAACTTAAATGCTTTGAGTTTACTCGTTGATGGCACATGAGGGCCTCTACAGAGATCCACAAAGTCTCCCTGCTTGTAGAGGGATAGAACTTCATTCGTTGGAATCGACTCAATGATCTCTGCCTTGTAATGCTCGCCCAATGACTTAAAAAATTCAATGGCTTCTTCTCGCGTCATCTCCATTCTCTCAATAGGCAAATTTTGCTTGACAATAGCATTCATCTTCTTTTCGATTTTGGCTAAGTCTTGCTCAGAAAAACCATCCTTATAGGCAAAGTCATAATAGAATCCGTTATCGATAACTGGGCCAATAGTGACTTGAGCCTTTGGATAAATCTGTTGAGTAGCTTGCGCCAATAGATGAGCCGTAGAGTGACGAATCACCTCGAGTGCTTTTTCATCTTTATTGGTAATGATGGCAACGTCTGAGTCACCTTCTATTATGAAAGAGGTGTCAACCAGATTACCGTCCACCTCGCCTGCAATTGCTGCCTTTGCAAGACCTGAACCAATCGATGAGGCAACCTCGGCCACAGTCAAAGACTGATCATATGACTTAACTGTGCCGTCAGGCAGTGTTATATTAGGCATAACTCATGAAAAAAACAAAAAATCCAATTTTACCTTGATAGATTGTTATCCATTACCCAAATTAAGTCTTTAAATTACTTTTGGAGAGTAACAATAAAGTATATTACAACGATATGAAAATATCGCGCAAATCTCCCGAACTTCTTATTCTTATCATGACTGTTGGTGCTGGATTAAGTTGGGCAGTTTGGCTTAATCTCTTAAATAACTTTGCAATTGAAAAGGTTAACTTTTCTGGTGCAGAGATTGGAATATTGCAGAGCTTAAGAGAAGTTCCAGGTTTTCTAGCTTTTACTGTGATCTTTGTTTTGGCCTTTGTTAGAGAACAAAAACTAGCCTATATTTCTTTTGGCCTGATGGGATTTGGAGTTTTAATTACAGGCCTAGTAGAGACGAATTTAACCTTTTATTTAGCGACCATCGTCATGTCAACTGGCTTTCATTATTACGAGACAATCTCAAGCTCATTAACTTTGCAGTGGGTTGATAAAGACAAAACAGCCGAGTTTTTGGGGAGAGTCATTGCTACTCGCTCTGCTGCTTCAATAGCCGCATTTAGTCTAGTCTGGATCATGTTTGAAATATTCGATATAGAATACTTGTGGATTTATTTTGTGGGTGGTGGCTTTTCAGTTCTAGCTGCATTATTTTGTTGGCAGTACTTTTCTTACTTTCCACAAGAAGTTACTCAAACCAAAAAAGTAGTTCTAAGAAAGCGCTATTGGCTATATTACGCCTTGCAATTTATGGGCGGAGCAAGAAGACAAATATTTGTCGTTTTTGCTGCGTTTCTAATGGTTGAAAAATTCGAATTTAGCGTTGGCGAAATATCTCTTTTATTACTTGCAAACGCAGCTATTAATGTCACATTGGCTCCTAAAATTGGAAGGCTCATTCAAAGGTTTGGTGAACGCCGTTCTCTCATTTTTGAGTATGTTGGTCTTGCTCTAATCTTTATTGGGTATGCTCTAGTGGAGAGCAGCGCATTTGCAGTTTTTCTGTATATTGCTGACCACCTCTTTTTCTCTATTGCGATTGCACTCAAAACGTATTTTCAAAAAATAGCAGATCCAGCTGATATTGCTTCTAGTGCAGGCGTGTCATTTTCTATTAATCATATCGCAGCGGTATTTATTCCAGTCGTTTTTGGCCTCATTTGGCTCTATTCTCCCTCATTAGTTTTCTTAGCAGGTGCTGGAATGGCTATTTTGTCTCTTTTGCTTGCTCTTAATATGCCAGCAAAGCCAACAGCTGGCAATGAAGTTTTATTGGGTAAATTTTCATAATTTTTGTTTGACTAATATAGTTCGTATTGATATACTTTTTGTATGAATGAAAGTTTTAGAATTGCGCAAAAAATAGGCTTGATGTTTTTACCTAATTCGCCTATTCCCACTGATATAAAACAATGGGCAACCCAACAACTTCGATCGAAATCCCCAGCCCTCGGAATTAAAAGCGCTAGTTCTTATAAAAAACCTCAAGTTTTAGAGTGGCCAAAGTCACTTCAACCTAGCCTCCAGAAGCGCGATGAAATGTTTTGGGCATTTAAAGAAAATAAAGAAAAGTTTCGTAGGAATATGCCCGGCTTTCAATCCGAAGCTGATAAAAGCAGAAATAGACAAGAAAATCTTATGGAGGATTTGGATGCACTGAAATTCGCACATAGAAATGTTTATGGCGAGGATCAGTTGAGGCTTCGATTTAGTTCATTTTGGGCAAACCACTTCAGAACTGCCAATATCTTTGATAATGGTAACCATATTGGTCATGCTATTGATGAGGCTATTCTTGCCAACATAAACAGTGATTTTTCGAATATGTTATATAAAGTCACATCGCATCCATCTATGCTGATTTATTTAGATAATACTTATAGCGCTGGACCAAACTCAAATGAAGCGATATGGGCAAGAAGTAATGGAAGGCAAGCGGGCCTTAATGATAATTTAGGTAGAGAACTGCTTGAGCTTCATACTGTATCACCTTCTGCCAACTATACTGAAGCTGACATCAATGGTGCAGCCAAAATTTTGGCAGGTTGGGGCGCTGAACCTGGCAGAATCAGTGGTGATAATTTAATCTCTCTATCTGAAAGAAATAGAAAGATTAAAGAAATAGGAGGAACGCTTAACTCTTGGGATTACTATAAGACAAATTATGCTGAGCCTGGTAACAAAACTGTTATGGGTAAAACTTTTGGACCTGGCAAAGATGCACTTAGGCAACTGACAGATTTTCTTGCAGTTCATGAACACACTATCAATCATGTTACATTTAAGTTAGCTCAACATTTTGTGAGTGATAACCCTAACCAGACAGATTTAGATCACATATCTAGAATATGGCGAGAGAGTAATGGAAACTTGGATCAAATACATACTGCTGTCATCGAGCTTGCTATTGCCTCAAAGGAGCCAAAATTTCAGTGGCCAATGAATTGGCTATTTCAAGTTACCAGACTGAGTGGAGCTAATGCATTCGTAGGATGGGAAGAAGAAAAAAATAATGATTACAATGATAACATTATGAGAACAAGAAAAATTTTTGAAGAGCTTGGGCAGGGCTTTTGGCTTCCTGGTCAGCCTAACGGCTACTCCAGTGATAAAGCTGAATGGCTTTCTGGAGAAATGTTTGAGCGCCGAATTAGATTTGCAACTTCACTCTATAACGGAGGATTTCCTACTCAAAAAGTTGAAGATATAATGAATAGAATTGGTGCCAATAATGTCACACGTGAGCTTGTGGGTAGTGTCATGGGAGGACGAAGAAAGTTTGTTGCCTTAATGTGTAGTCCTGAAATTATGGGGTTAGAAAATGCCTAAATTTACTAGAAGAGAATTTTTACAAGCTTCAGGTGCCTCTTTATTTTTAGCTGGACTTCCTCTTCCTGGTTTTACAAAAGATAAGCCACCTGGAACGATTTCAGTCATCATGCTTGAAGGAGGAATGGATGGTTTGACAGCAGTGCCTCCATTCGGGGATCCTAACTTATTCAAAATGAGAAAAAGTTTAACGCCTGAAAACTACTTAAAATTAAATTCATTTTTTGGACTCCACCCTTCATTCAAATATTTCAGCGGACTGCTTGCTAAAAACAATGCTTCAGTTGTTCACGCTACCAATTTTCCCTATACCAAAAGATCACACTTCGAAGGACAAAATCTGATGCAAGGCGGGGGCCTAAGTCCTTTTGCAGAAACTACAGGTTGGCTTGGAAGAGCGCTCGATCTTGCCAAAACACCTGGTAGATCAATGTCACTCGATATGCCTCTTTTATTGAGAGGTGCCCATGAAAATGATAATTTTTTTCCAGCAAGCATTAGAAATTCTGGAAGTTTAACAACTGATCTCATTAATATGATTTCAAATGCTCATTCTGAAGAAGGATCATCAGTATTTAATAAAGTGAGTAAAAAAAGCACTCAAAAAGACTCCGTTGTTCCTAGAGACCCTGCAAGCCTTGCGAAATATGCTGGCAAAGCAATGGCAATGAAGAATGGACCCCTTTCATCTGTTATCAAGGTTGATCAATTTGACACTCATGCATCACAGGGGGCAGATGAATATGGAAGACATGGTGAAAGATTAGCTATCGTTGATGACATTATTGCAGGTTACAAAGAGGGATTAGGTGAAGCTTGGGATAGAAGCATCATTCTTACCTTAACTGAATTTGGAAGGACAGTCAAAGAGAATGGAACCTGGGGTACAGACCATGGCTGGGGTTCAGCTGCCCTTCTGGCTGGAGGTGCAATAACTAAAAGTAGAGTAATTTCAAAATGGCCTGGATTAGCTGAGAGAGATTTATTTGAAAATAGAGATCTTGTATCGACTATAGATTACCGCTCTGTATGTGCAGCATGCATAGAAAATGCTCTTGGACTAGATCACGATTTAATTGCAGAAAAAGTTTTCTATACGCCCAAATTGCCTCGAGTCTACGACTTTATTTTTTCATAGACTTAGTAAAACCCTAATTATTAATGAAAAATATTTATTTTCTATTCGTCTTTCTTTTAATCTCATTTCAGAGTCATGCATCCAAATGTCCCGATGGAAGTGATCCAGTGAAATCGGTTTCTGATGATGGCACATACTATATTTTTACTTGTAATCAAGAGGGCTCGAATAACACTAATAAAAATGTCTCGCTAAGCAATGCTAAATCTGGGAGCAATGAAGCAGAGATCAAAATCTATGAAGTAATTTTCGCTCCAGAGGTCTTAGATGAATTACTTAATTTAGTTGTCTCCAAAACTGATTTTGATTTCAGTGAATATAAGCTTAATAAAAACGAGGATGACTTTCAATGTCGTTTCACTATGACAAGAATAGTTTATGAGAATATTAAAGAAGGTAAAGAAGAAGGATGGAATATTGCTGAAGGTAATATTAATATTAGAGGTTCAAATGTTGAATTTGGAAGTAATGCTAAATGGAGAATGGGTGGCCTATCGTCAGATCCAAGCTACATGGAGGATCAAGTAAATTTAAAGCTTACTGAGGATGGACACATTGTAGGCAAAATGGCCTATTTTAATCTTCATGTTGATAATGGAGAAGTTCCAATAAATCCAATGTATCCAATATTAACGAAACATAAAAGATCCACTCCAATCAATCTAAATAATTTAACCAATGCTAATACTAAACTATTTATTGATGTCGAAGATTGGGCTGGTGCAGTAATGTATGTCAGAAACTGCAAAAAAATCTAAACGACAACATCAATAACTTTCAATAGACTCAATCATTAGTTGCAAGGATTCATTTCCTCTAAATGAGTTCACATTGAGTTTATATGCCACGCTAACCTTCTTGGAATCAATCTTTTCCTGAAAAAAAGCAATCCCTTCTAGTTGAGAATTTGTGCCTTGTAATTTCAAATTGCACTTCAGGTGCTTCTCACCAACAACCCTTTGCTCCACCAATTCAAAGTCGCCATAGAAGATAGGCTCTTCAAAGCCTTGCCCCCAGGGCGAGGCTTGACGCAAAAGATTTGCATTCTTAAATGTTATTTCTGATGAATCAAGTTGGCCATCAGTTAAGAGCTCAATGATGGGTTTTTTACCTTTGAGATGCTTTGTTATTGCCTCAGTAAATGCATCTTTAAAGTGATCAAAGTTATGAGGTTTAATCGTGAGACCAGCAGCCATTGCATGACCTCCAAACTTCTCAATGAGTCCTGGATTTTCTCGATCAACAAGGTCTAGTAAGTCTTTAATGTGAACATCTGGAATGGAGCGAATAGAGCCCTTCAAAACATCATCTGCTTTAGCAAAAACAGCTGAGGGGCACTGATAAGTTTCTTTGAGTTTTCCGGCAACTATTCCTACAACACCTTCATGCCATGACTCATCATAAAGAACAATGGCGAACTCACTCTCATCGATGGCTTGATTTTCAACAATAGCAAGGGCTTCATCCTGCATTCTGGTTTGCTCTATACGCCTTTTAATATTGAACTCTTCAAGAGTTTGCGCATATCTTCTCGCATCATTCATGTCTTCTGAGAGAAGACACCTTATACCTTGTGAAATATCACTCAGCCTTCCTGCTGCATTAATTCTCGGGGCCACTGTGAATCCAAGGTCTGATGCCTGCAATGTTTCGATTGGACGCTTAGTGAGCTCAAGGATTGCTAGGATGCCTTTTGAGCAGTTCTTTTGACGAATACGCTTGATTCCCTCATTCACCAAAATTCTGTTGTTTTGATCCAGTTTGACAACGTCAGCAACCGTTCCAAGCGCAACTAAATCTAAAAGCACTTTTAGGTCAGGATTTTGAATGTTATTTTTCTCAAAATAGCCCTGCTTTGTAAGATGAGTCTTAAGAGAAGAAAACAAATAAAAACTAACGCCAACCCCGGCTAAATTTTTCGAGGGAAAATCACACCCTCTGAGATTTGGATTAATAATTGCATTAGCCTTTGGAAGATCATTTGGCGGGAGATGATGATCTGTAATAATGACATCAATATCAAGCGACCTTGCTAGCTCGGCTCCTTCGTTACTCGATATGCCGTTATCAACCGTGATAATGAGGTCTGGCCCTTTGTCGCGCTTAGCCTCCTTTACAATTTCAGGACTCAGGCCATAGCCATGCTTGAAACGATTTGGAACCAAAAAGTCAACATGCTTTGCACCCATGAGTCTGAGCGCTCTAATGGCAACAGCACTGGCAGTTGCGCCGTCTGCATCAAAGTCTCCAATGATAAGGATATGCTTGTCTTCTATGAGACACTTCTCTAGAAGCTCAAGTGCGATATTGAGCTGATCAAAATTGGGCTTGAGGAGTCCTGGAAGGGCCATTGAAAGCTGAGATTCACTCACCCCTCTTGCAGCGTAGATTCTTTTCAGAAAAAGAGGTATATCGTCAGAATAAGACTCATACAGTGACTGGTCTATCTCTCTAGTCAGCACTTCTTACCAGTCTTACAAATGTGTCAATGGTCTTATCGCGAGCCATGGATCCACCATAAAAGAATGGAGTTTCATAGGCCATTTTAGGATTAGAGCTCAGAGAATCTGAGGTCCAGTAGCTGTCCATCTGAGTATTTGGGAAGAAAATTTCATCGATGAGCAAATCATTTTCTCCATAATAGTCAACAATTGAGTTAAGCTCCTCCCTTGTTGGCAATCTCCAATCTGAAAAGCCACAAACCTCTGCCTTGTTTATATCTTTGATGAATGATTGAGTGTTACAGTTCTTTCCCCAGTAACAATTTTTGCTGAAGGTTCCATTATCCCTGCCGCTTTCTCCATCAAACCAGGTATAGGTATTTAAAGCATACTGAACGCCCTTCTTTTCACTTTTAACCTCCCATACAAGTGATGTTTCATCATCCAAAACGCATGACCAGCTCTCACTCTCTAAAGTAAGAGTTTCTCCAGAATCAGACATCTTATGAAGTTCAGCATTTATTGAAATACTGAGCAATAATATTAGAGGTAATAGTAGAGTTTTTCTCATCAATTTCATCGTTCAATCATTTAATCAATATTCTACCATTTATGGACTTTCATAAAACTACTCGAATCTATTGAGTCGTTGATTTTCTCTCAAATATGATGAGAACAACCCCTACAAAAATAAAGCTATCCGCTAAATTAAAGACAGGCCAATAGAAACTATTCACATGCAGATCAATAAAATCAATGACATATCCATATAGCGCTCTATCAATTAAATTACCAACCGCGCCAGAGAGTAGAAAAAACTGTCCAAATAATTTTTGTTTATACATTGCTGTTGTTTTCTGAGCCCACCAGATAAGCCAAAGCGAAACCAAAATTGATACCCCTAAGAGAAAATATTTTCCAATCAAACCGCCATCAGACAAAATACTGAAGGCTGCACCTGTGTTATGGAGATAGGTCCAACTCAGATATGGATTTATAACCATGGACTGGCCCAAGTCAAAGGATGTCATAAAGATTTGCTTTGTGAATTGGTCTGATAAAACCAAAACTATAAATAACAGGAAGAAAACTTTATGCTTCATAGATAATTCGATTCAATAATTTAAATTTAGTGCTTTAGATTAACATTCAACGACTTAGGCTCAAATGCTAAGTAAAGAGCAACTATTGAGTCAATGTGTTTATAATTAATCTTTGATTCTATTATAAATATTGTGGAGGTTTCATGGGTTTTTTAACGGGTAAAAAAGCACTCATTGTTGGCGTTGCATCAAATCGCTCAATTGCATGGGGGATTGCTGAATCCATGGCTGCAAATGGTTGCGAGGTTGCCTTTACCTATCAGACTGAAAAACTTAAGGGTCGCGTTGAAAAATGTGCTGAGATTTGTAACTCGTCTATGGTCATTCCGTGTGACGTATCGAGTGATGAGCAAATTCAGGAAACCTTTGTTGAGCTGAAAAAATCTTGGGACAGCTTTGATATATTAATTCACTCGGTTGCCTTTGCAGAAAGATCAGAACTGGATGGCAATTATCTTGAGGTTACAACGCGTGAAGGCTTCTTAAAGGCTCATGAAATTAGCTCTTACAGTTTTACCGCGCTTGCACAAGCAGCGATGCCAATGCTCAATGAAAATGGTGCGTTATTAACGCTAAGCTACCTTGGTGCACTCAGAGCAATCCCTAATTACAATGTCATGGGTATTGCTAAGGCCTCTCTTGAGGCTAATGTTCGCTATATGGCGGCGGCTATGGGTGCTGAAAAAGGGATTCGTGTGAATGCTGTATCAGCAGGTGCTATTAAAACTCTTGCTGCAAGCGGTATCAAAGGCTTTGGAAAACTTCTCGATCATGCCGCTGAAAGCTCAGCACTGAAACGTAACGTCAGCATTGAAGAAGTCGGCAATGTCGCTGCCTTTTTATGCTCTGACTTAGCATCAGGAGTGACTGGCGAAGTCACGTATGTCGATGCAGGATATAACTTTTATGAAAAAGGCCCTGATCTTTAGAAAAAAATAATTCTTTTATATTGATAAATTGAAGATTATTAGTATACTTATCATCTGATTTTGGAGATTATTTTCTATTTTAGAGGTAAATATGAGCAATCGATTTCATTTAGCTATTGAGGCTGGAGAACTAAGCAAAACAATCAAATTCTATACGGATGTATTAGGCTGCGAGCTTGATATGGCTGAGGAAGGTAAGTGGCAAGATGTCGATTTTTGGGGTAATGAACTGACTCTTCATCAATCCAAACCTCGAGAAAGTGATAGTCTTGAAAGGCATAGACATAGCGTTGATATGGGTGATGTCATTGTTCCTCACCTGGGGATACATTTGCCTTTAGATGAGTATCAGAGAGTTAAATCAAGCGTTGCCTCAACTGTAGGCTTTGTGGATGAGCCTTACATTAGGTTTGAGGACTCGGATTACCAGCAAGAGACTTTTTTTGTTGAGGACCCTAACTACAATGTTCTTGAAATAAAGAGCATGGTCAAGCCAAGAGACTAACCCGCCTAAAAGTCCAACTTAAAGCAGATCAGTAAATACTTTTATTTCAGCATTCTCTCTTAATTGCTTAATAAGTGAGATAAACATTTCATTATTTTCTTGACTTAAATAAAGCGCTGAGATGCCGGTATCTGAATCTCCCTCAGGTACTCTGACTCCAGCTAAATCAATCACCAAAGAAGTTAACCTGCTTGCACTTTCAAAACTATAGGTATGTCTACCCTCTTCTGGCTTAGCAAGAGTGAAAGCCAACGAGCTTACTCCAAAAGGCAGCTCACTTGCCCTTGAGATCCACCCCTCACTAACCCACTCTAAATTATTCTCAGCAATAAGTTGATTGGCAGATTGCTCATCACCACTCGATAGAGCTGAGGCAATATTTTCAGCTATATTATCAATAACCTCTTTAGCTGCAGCTGACTTTAAAATAGACTCAATTTGACCCTCTACCTCACTCAATTCTCTTTCTCGCTCAGACTGCAGATCAGAAAGCGCTAAAACGACAAATTTTTCTGGGCTCATTTCCATGACCTCAGAATTCTCCCCCTCGTCAATCACAGCACTACTAAATGCATTGGCAACAAATTTAGGATCGTACTGAGTATTTCTCTCAGAAAAATAGACACTCGTTTGAAGCGCCAAACCAAACTGGTCTGCAACCATATCGAGTGACTCCTCATAGGACAAATTCATGAACTCTTCTAGAGATCCAAATAACAATTTTTCCTTAGCATTTTTAATATAAAGAGAGGCAAGCTGATCTTCAACCTCTTCAAAAGATTGCATGGTTTCAGGCTCAATATCCGTCAGCTTAATGATATGAAAGTATCCATAATCTGTTGCAACAACTTCACTGACATCTCCAATATCCATAGCAAACGCCACTGTATCAAACTCTGCGCCCATTAGCTCTCTTTCAAAAAAACCAAGATCACCGCCCTCTTCATTTGAGGAGGTATCCTCTGAATTTGCTCTCGCAAGTTCGGCAAAATTTGCGCCCTGACTAATTTGATCTAAAAGATCGTTAGCTAAGTCTTCATTATCAAGAAGAATATGCTGCGCCCTTCTTTTTTCTGGATTGGTATAGAGATCAGCATTTTCATCATAAAGACTTTTCAAATCATCGCCAGTTGGGCTTTCAGGCTCTTCCATAGAATCTAACGTGAGCTCAACAAAATCTACTTTAACTTTTCTGCCTTCAATAAAACTTGATCTGTTTTCATTAAAGTAGTCAGAAATTTGACTTTGAGAGACGCTTACTTGATCCAAATAGTTTTCAGTATTTAAAGCGATATATGAAATCTCTCTTTGCTGAGCAGCAAGGTCATTCAGTTGCGCAGTTTGAGTCGATGACATAAAGGCTGAACCACTTAAATTTCTCTTTATTTGTTCACGATTGAGCGCTTTAGATTGAGCAATTTCATATCCAGCAGGTGAATAACTATTAAGCCTTAGAAGTTGAGTATAGCGATCTTGTGAAAATACACCATCTACTAAAAATGCTTGATTCATTTCGATCACTGACTTAACCTCATCATCAAGTGTAACAATATCCAATGATCTCGCGTAGTTCTCAATGAGCTTTTCATTAATTAAAGAATCTAGCAAAGTTTGCTTTAAGGTGTTGTCAATTTCTTGGGTATAAGCTGCGCCAAGTTGCTGCTGAAGATTGCGCTGCTGAGAATTTAATTCTTGATAATAAATATTAATATCAATATCCTCACCATCAACTTTAGCAATCGAAGTGTTTGAAGAGCGACTTGCGTAATCCTGAATGCCAAATAAGGCAAATGGAACTGTAATTAAACCAACGATAAGATAGGCAACCCATCCTTTTGATTTGTTTCTAATTGCACCTAACATAATAATTTTTTACCAATATTGTTAAAGTTATTGCTACACTAAGAATTTAATAAAACTAAATCTCACTAATAGCTTTGTGAAGCATTATACAAGGCTGTGTAACTTATCTTAAGAAGTTTTATACCTTAAAATTTATTGATATTTTTGAGCTAGTTTTTCTAAAAGATTTTCAATATCATCCAACTTTGTATCCCAAGCAGTTACAAACCTAACCGCTTTTCCATCGAGCTCTTCTTCATTGACATCGTATCCAGAGTTATTCAAATAAACAATAACGTCTCTAGGTAGATGTACAAACACCTCATTTGAGTGAGTAGGATAGGCTAGTTCAATATTAGAAAAATGATTTAAACCCTCACTTAATATTTTTGCCATTGCATTTGCGTGCTTGGCATTTTTAATCCAGACATCATCAGAAACATAAGCATTAAGCTGAGAGGATATAAAGCGCATTTTAGATAGCAGTTGCCCAGACCTCTTATGAAGGAAGGGGAAGTTACCAACCATTTCAGGCTTAAAAAATATAATAGCTTCTGCAGCAAGGCAGCCATTTTTAGTACCGCCTAAAGTGAGCACATCAACACCTGATTTCCAGGTCATCTCTGCAGGGCTTATATTAAGAGAAACGAGTGCATTAGCAAAGCGTGCTCCATCCATATGAACACTCATTTTATGTTTATGAGCAATTTTTGATATTTCTTGAATCTCTTCTAATGGATAAACTGTTCCTGTTTCACAAGACTGCGTAATGCTGACAACTGAAGGCTGAGTCACATGAACATTTCCAGAGCCTCTGACAATCTCATCTAGCTCACTGGCACTGATTCTTCCATTACTGCTTCTCATTGGATTGAGTTTAGCACCGCCAGTAAATAACTCTGGTGCACCACATTCATCAGTATTTATATGAGAAAGCTCATGACAATATATTTTTCCGAAAACTGGCGTTAGTGCTGAGAGAGCCAAAGCATTAGATGCAGTCCCAGTGACGGCCAAATAGACCTCGACTTCAGTTTCAAAGACTTTAGATAATGTAGTTTTTAATATTGACGACCATTCATCATCACCATAAGATCCTGCAATTCCTGAGTTCGCTTCAATCAGCGCATTCATAACCTCTGGGCATGCGCTAGTGACATTATCTGATGAAAATAATGGGTTCATTGAATCTCCTTAATTAGACTGGAACTGCAATCACGCCAAGAAAATCACCATTAACTACATGACCTGGGAAGTGTTTACCTGTAAATATCCCATCAATCTTTGCATGATATTCATCTGGGAGAGAGCCTGTCCGTTCTATATTATGTACTTTAGCAATAAGCTGTCCAGACTTAACCTCATCTCCAAGATCTACGCAGTGTTCAACCAGCCCTGTTGACTCACTAAAAATATAACAGTTATCGTCAGGCATATCAAGATTGAGTGTTTCATCAACTTCCAAATCGCCCTGTGTTATCCCAGCGTGACGAAGAATATTCCTGATACCTTTTTTAGCTATCTCGACTGTATAAGCAGTTGTTGTTCCACCACCGCCTAGCTCAGTACCAATAAATACTTTTCCCATATTTTCAGCAGCTGTATCGTACATATTGACCGCATCAATTTCTAAGAGCATAACCGAATGAGGTGCATTAAATGCCTTCATAGCTGCAATGCATTTTTCTTGCTGCTCTTTATCATCCAAAACATGTACGCAGCAAAAGGGTAAGAAATCTAACGTCTTACCACCTGAGTGAAAGTCTACAACAAAATCAGCCATTGGCAGCAGTGTTCGGTTGAAATAATCCGCAATTTTTTCAGTGAAAGTTCCCTCTGGATTGCCAGGAAAAACTCGATTCATATTTCCACCATCAATTGGAGAAGTTCTCTTGCCGGCTTTAAAAGCTGGATAATTCATTCCAGGAATAATGATTACCCTTCCTGATAATTCATCTGCATTTATCTGGCTGGCTAAATCAAATAATGCAATTGGTCCTTCATACTCATCGCCGTGGTTTGCGCCTGTTAAAAGAATTGTTGGGCCTTTACCATTTTTAGCAACTGTAATCGGAATAACGATTGAACCCCAGGCAGAATCATCATGAGAATGAGGAAGTTTTAGATAGCCATGCTGAACACCATCTTTCTCAAAATCAACTGTGGAGCTAATTGGATTTTCTTTCATAAAAAGGCACGGCAAAAAAATAAAGTGTTATTGTACTTCAACACTTTATTTTTTACAATTCAGAATAAATGGCGGAGCGGACGGGATTCGAACCCGCGACCCCCTGCGTGACAGGCAGGTATTCTAACCAGCTGAACTACCGCTCCGTTTTCTTGGTGGGCGCTACAAGACTTGAACTTGTGACCCTCGCCTTGTAAGGGCGATGCTCTCCCAACTGAGCTAAGCGCCCCAAAAAAAATGCCCGAATCTAATCAGGAAACGGGCATATTATACTAACAAAAAATCTGTTTAGTTAACAGATTCCTTTAATAATTTTCCTGCCTTAAAAGCAGGTACATTTGATGCTGAAATTTGAATAGCTGCACCTGTTTGAGGGTTACGACCCGCGCGCGCAGCACGTGCTCTAACTAAAAAACTACCAAAACCTGTAATGGCTACTGAGTCGCCATTTGCTAGTGCACCAGAGATTGCGCTAGTTGTTGCTTCTAAAGCGCGAGTAGCATCTGCTTTAGAGAGACCTGAGTTATCAGCAATTGCTGAAACTAAATCTGATTTATTCATTATCTTAACTCCTTAAATTTAAAAAGAATTTATTTTGAAACTAGAAGAATTAATTCTTAGTATCAAATTTGATTATCCATTTATAAACCCCCATGTCAAGCCACATTAAGGGTATTTAAAGAAAAAATTAAGACATGAAATCTTTAAAAAAATTAGCTTTCATTTGCATCTAAGTGAGGCAAAAAATTTTCAATCCAATCTTTCTCAGTAATTTCACCAATATGCTTATGAATGATTAAGCCCTCTCTATTAATTAGAAAAGTTTCTGGCGTTGCATAAACTCCAAGCTCCATTCCAACTTGCCCTTTTGGATCAAAAATTATCTCATCAAAAGGGTTTCCCATAACCTTAAGGTAGTTCTCACCCTCACTTCTTGTATCTTTGTAATTAATACCAATCAGCTTCAGATCGTTATTTTTTGCAATATTCTTAATTATCTGATGCTCTTTTCTACAGGTTACACACCACGAAGCCCATACGTTAATAAGTGAAACCTGCCCACTTATAAGATTATTAAATTTAACAACTTCATTGGTATAAAAATCAGCGCCTTCAATTTCTGGAAAAATCTTACCAACCAAGGGTGAGGGGAGCTTATCTGGGTTTGAATTTAAGCTTAAAAATAAAAAAATACCAATCACCAAAAAAACTAAAAGAGGAACTATCTTTTTCATTCTTTTGACTCTAAGGATTCGAGTGCTGCTGCAACCTCAGGTGGCATGTAGTTCTCATCATGTTTTGCTAGAACTTGAGTTGCATTAAATGTCCTGCTACATTTCATACCTGCCCATGCCTTGATGCATTCTTTATCAATTGATCCACTTGCCACAACCCCTTGTCCTTCTCTAAATAAATCAGGCAATATGCCCTCATAAGAGACCTCAATTGATTCTAAGTTATCAGTTACAGAAAATTTGACGATCATCCCATCCCGCTCAACGCTACCATCCTCAACAAGACCTCCAACTCTAAAGCTTTTATCGTTAGGGGCTTTTCCAGTCATAATATCTGAGGGTGTATAGAAATATAATAAGTTCTCACTAAAAGCTTTTATTCCGAGGTATCCAGCTAAAAAAACTCCAGACACAAGAAGCCCGACTAGCATCATTCGATTATGTCTTTTTGTCATTTAATTCTTGAATATTTATTTGATAGAGACGATAAAGTATTGAAGTGATTGCGCCTTGCTGTCACAAAAAGAGCAATGATTGTTAATGCCGAAATGCCATAAGCAAGCCATACATAGAATGCATATTTACCATAAGGAAGAAAAGAAAAAAACTCTATCATAGTCATGACATTAAACTCCTTACTTCCTCTTCAACCCATCGAGAGTTTTGCTCACGAATGATCACCTCAGTTCTTGCCTTGATTGTAACCAATAGTGCATACAGTAAAATTGATGCCACAAACATAAGGGCTAATGCAATCTGCATATCAGGATCTTTAATGCCTCCTGTACCAACTGAATAACCCTGATGAAGTGTATTCCACCACTTCACAGAATAATGAATTATTGGCAGATTTATAAGGCCAACGATAGCAAGAATTGAGCTTGATTTAGCCGCTGTTCTAGGATTATCAAATGCGCTATTCAAGGACATGTAGGCCAGGTATAAAAATAGTAAAACAAGTTCCGAAGTAAGCCTTGCATCCCACACCCACCATGCGCCCCACATAGGTTTACCCCATATTGCCCCTGTTGCCAAAGCAATAACTGTAAATCCAGCTCCAATTGGTGCTGAAACTTTTGCAACTACCTCAGCCATCTTGATTTGCCAAATAAGTCCAATACCCCCAGCAATGGCCATCACAGCATAAACCATCATTGAAAGTATGGCGCTTGGAACATGAATAAAAATTATTCTATAGCCATCGCCCTGCTGGTAATCAGCAGGTGAGATAACAAGAGACCAATATAAACCAACTATTAGTAAAGTTATAAAAGGCCAAAAAAACCAAGGAACTAGTCTATTGCAAGTGTGATAAAAAACCTTTGGAGAGGCCTGTCTTTGAATCCATTTCCACATAAATATATGCAGTTACAAAAAAGGACTTATTTTAATGATTTTTTGGCCACATTGTTTCGTAAATAAATAGGCTTTGGAAGTTCCAAAGTTCCCTTTAGACCAGTATTCATTGCCCTAAGTGATAATTCTATTAGTGCTGACGATTCTGGTTTGATTGCTAGATCAATGTTAGTAATATTTGATGCGAATTTTAATTTTTCATTGTACGCACTCCAGCCACTTCCAACTCCAACAAAACTTTGATCTAAATGATCAGCCTCTTCAGGATTGCATATTTTCATACTACCTATCAATCCATCGACAAAAGTTGCCCAATAAACCTCGCCCATTCTGGCATCTAATGCAATAGCTATTTTGTTTGTTTTTAGAATTTGTGAGGCACCAAACCCAACCAGCTCTAATGTTGTAAAACCCATGGTAGGAATCTCCATTGACAACGATAATCCTTGAACTATGCCAATACACATTCTAACCCCAGTAAATGAGCCAGGACCTTGAGAATAGGAAACTAAATCAACCTCTCTGAGTTGCGATTGTGACTCTTCAAACACCTCATCACAAAGCTTTAAAATATGTCCAGAAGTTTTATCAATACCGGACAACTCTCTACTATAACTCTCTCCAGACTTTGACAATGTAACGGATGCTATTTCTGTGCAAGTATCTATCGCTAATATATTCAATTTATAATTCTCTTGTATTTATTATGCATCGACAAAATCATGTTGATGCGCTTATTAAGTCTCTCAGGAAAGTTATCTGGGTTATAGTATGAAGGTCCTTTTAATAAAGCAACAAGAGTTGCCATTTCCTTTAAACTCAAATCTTCAACATTTTTATTAAAGTAAAAAAGACTTCCACTTGCAAAGCCATGGAAAGCTTCATCCCCTTTTTGAGCTAAATATACCGTATTCATATACCTCTCAAGAATTAAATCTTTCTCAAAAGACACCTCCAAAAGAATTGCCATCAGGGCTTCTTCTGATTTTCTGGATAAGGTTTTTTCTCTTGATAATAAAGAGTTTTTAATCAGCTGCTGAGAGATGGTACTTGCTCCTCTTAATGCTTTATCCTCAAACAAATAACCATAGATGACTCTGGTAATCTCTTTTAGGTCGACGCCGTGATGTGAGTAAAAAGATTGATCTTCAACCAAAAGCAACATATTAATTAAATCTTTTGGATAATTGTCAAGCGAATACTGAATCTGAGTAACATTTTTTAGAGGTTTTAGTGGATTTGAAAATTCAGCCTTAACTTTGCTATTTAAGTGAAAAATATAAAAAGTCAAAATGAGTAATAAAAGAATGGCCAAACTCTTTAAGGACCTTTTGCTAACTGATCGCATTTTTAAGACTCTTTATAGACTCAACATCAGTATATCTATCAGCATTTTTGTGAATAGAGCAGGATGAATGGATCCAATCAAAGTGATAGCTATTGAGTATTTGTATAGCAGTTATAGAGTTGATTCCTGATCCTGGCATTACTTCAATTTTTCCAGATGCTAGCAATTGCATATCAGACAAAACTGACAATCCCTCCAAAGCGCTCTTCTCTCCTCCTGATGACAAAATAGTATCAAAACCTAGCTCAATGCCCACCTGAACAGATTCAATTGTTTTATGCATTGTGTCTACAGCTCTATGAAGGGTTTTTTTTAGATTATTAGAATTAGAAATTAATTCTTCTAAAAGATCTTGATCAAGACTGCCATTAGGTAATGTCGCGCCAAACACAACACCCTCAATATTGAAAGATTGAACCATATCGATATCACCTTGCATTTGTTTTAACTCTTCAGAAGAATAAATAAAGTTACCTTTTCTAGGCCTGATCATTGATCTTGATAGAATGTCGCACTCTGAGGCAAGTTTTAAAACCTCTAATGATGGTGTTAATCCGCCACAGTCTAATGAACTACAGAGTTCAATTCGGTCAGCACCTCCCTCAACAGCCGCATCAATTCCAAAGCAGCTGTCTATGCAGATTTCAAGATTAGTTATCATAAATTCAAGTTTATATTAATGCTGGGCATAATGCGATAAGAACAGTAATTAATAAATAAATGGAGAGTAACTAGTATAAAATAACCACTTCCTTGCTTGACCGACACATGTTGGCAAGCTTTTTTAATCCATAAGGAGATGTAGATGAGACATTATGAGGTCACACTCATTGTTCATCCTGATCAAAGTTCTCAGGTGACAACAATGATTGAAAAATATAAAGAACTGATCACCTCGGTTGGTGGTATTGTTCATAGAGATGAGGACTGGGGTCGTAAACACCTAGCCTACCCAATCAACAAGATTTATAAAGCACATTATTTAATGATGAATATCGAGTGTGACAAAGAAACACTCGACAAATTAAACTATAACTTCCGTTTCAATGACGCTATTCTTCGAAACTTAATTATTTCTAAGAAAGAAGCTATCACTGAACCATCAATAATGGTCACGGAAGCTGACAAAGAAAAAGTCAAAGACCAAGGCAAAGAGATGGCTTCGGTTCAAGGCTCTGATCAGAAATAGGAGGAAGTAATGGCTAAAAAACAAGTAACTAAAAGACGTAAGTTTCAAATTCCCATCAATCGCTTTTGTCGCTTTACTAAAGCTGGTTTTAAAGAGATTGATTACAAAGATGTGGATATACTTCTAAAAAATATTGATGAAAGTGGGAAAATTACCCCTTCAAGGATTACTGGAACTTCTGCAAAGTTTCAAAGACAATTGACCACTGCGATCAAGAGAGCTAGATTTCTGGCGCTGATTCCATACACTGATAAACACAAAAAATAGGAGGCCTTATGCAAGTAATTTTGTTAGAAAAAAATGAAAAACTAGGTAACCTTGGTGATATCGCAAACGTTAAGTCTGGATATGCTCGTAATTACCTTATCCCTCAAGGAAAAGCTAAGCCTGCAAACAAAGCTAATATGGCTATTTTTGAAACGCTTCGAGCTGAGCTAGAGGCTAAAGAAGCTGCTGCTTTATCAGACGCGCAGACTCAAGAGACTGCAATGAAAGATGTTGTCTGCACAATTTCTGCGAATGCGGGTGAAGAAGGAAAGCTTTATGGATCCGTCAGCCCTACAGACATTGCTGAAAATCTTTTGGAGCAAGGTTTCGAAGTTGAAAAAAGAGATATCAACATGCCTGAAGCCATTAGAAACACTGGTGAGTATGAAATTACAGTTTCTCTTTATGCAGAGGTTGTGGTTCCAGTTAAGGTTATCGTTATTGCTGCTACTGATACAGAATAACCCAATCCAATTCAGTTATCTGAGTTAAAATAAAAAGCCCTCGTTGAGGGCTTTTTATTTTTCTAATTCATAGTAATGGATATTGATAACGCAAAAATACCACCTAACTCAGTGGACTCAGAGCAGTCTGTTCTTGGCGGGTTATTGCTTCACAATGATTCTTGGGATAGTGTCGTTAATATTCTTGGATCTGATGACTTTTATCAAACCTCACATCGCATCATTTATGATGCAATTGTGACTCTATTAGAGCATGACAAACCAGCAGATATTCTTACAGTAAAAGAGCAAGTCATAAAGTCTCATGACGAAGAATCGATTGGAGGCTTTGCTTACCTTGCTCAGATAGCTGAGAACACCCCAAGCGTATCAAATATTGAGGCTTATGCAAAGCATGTTCGCGAGCTCTCAATCTACAGGCAACTTACAAAAATTGGTAAAGAACTTGCCGATACCGCCTTTAATCCAAAAGACATTGAGGTGAATGACCTTCTCGACCTTTCAGAGAGAAAAATATTTGAGATAGCTGAACAGGTGAGTCGAAACAAGCAAGAAATCACAAACGTCAAAGACATCATTAAAGATGTCGTTAATCGTGTTCATGAGATGCAAGAATTAAAGGGCTACAAGGGTGCAGAAACTGGCTTTTCTGAGTTTGATAAACTCACGTCAGGACTTCAAAATGGTGACTTAATTATTATCGCTGGCAGACCTAGTATGGGCAAAACTGCTCTATCGATGAATATTGTTGAACATGTAGCAATCCAAAATTCAACTCCTGTTGCGGTATTTAGTTTAGAGATGCCAACTGAGCAGTTAGTGATTAGAATGATCTCATCCTTTGGAAGAATCGATTCCAGCAAATTGCGAGATGGTGACATGTCAGAAATTGATTGGAATAGTTTCAACCATGCTGTCAGAGCATTTGAAGAAAACACAATTTTGATTGACGAAACCCCCTCAATCACACCAACAGAAATTAGAGCCAAATGCAGAAGGCTTAAAAGAAGATATCCAGACCTAGGCCTTATCATGGTCGACTATCTTCAACTCATGACAGTGCACGGCAAGTCAGAAAATCGTGTTCAAGAAATTTCAGAAATATCTCGATCCCTCAAGTCACTTGCTAAAGAGATCAATGTGCCCGTTATTGCCCTTTCTCAGCTCAATCGAGGAGTTGAATCTAGAGCTAAAACTGGCAAAGGCAGAATCCCACAGATGGCTGATTTAAGAGAGTCTGGATCGATTGAGCAGGATGCCGATATTATCGGCTTCATTTATCGAGATGAGGTATATCATGATGATACGTATACCAACCCAGAAGAGGTAGGAAAGGCTGATTTAAGAATAGCCAAGCATCGAAACGGTGCTACCGGTAATATTAAACTCGCCTTTGTTGGCCAATACTCAAGGTTTGAAGATTTGGCCTTTGAAGATAGATTCCAGGGTGTCAGTGATGATCAAATGGACGCCTCATACATTAACAATATGACAAATTTTGATCAGGGTGATTTTTAATCAAGTATTTTAGTTAGAATTCAATATGAAGCGCGCTCGTGAAATTAAAATGTTAGATTGAAGATGAATGACCAGATACAGACCAAACTCATTTACAACAAAGAAAAAGTAACTTATTCCAGTTTATCAGAGGTTTTTGAACTTAATTATAAAAAAATATCAAGGCTAGTCCCCCTACTTCCATCGGTCAAGGATAATCTAGTTGGAATCAAAAAAACTTCCAATGACCTCTATCTGATTTGTCACGAAAAATCTAAATATACTGGCACTTACACTCTAACACACAAAATTCAGTCGTCTCAAGGAGTTATTAATAGACCCGATATTCGATTCAAAATCTATTTTGATGCAAAGCTTTTGGAGGTTGTTTCAATTTGTAACGAGACAAGGATTAATTCTTATCATCCATTAATCAATGACTGTAGCGACTTATCATTCCAATTAGAACTCAATGTCTTCATGCTTAGATGGCTTGACTACTGCTTGGATAGGTACAATGGGGCAGAATGGCAAGCAAGACAATAAAATCAGAGAACAGTAAATTAGTCATTGCAATCTCCTCAAGGGCTTTGTTTGATCTCGACCACTCCCATAAAATTTTTAAAGAGGAGGGTATTGAGGCATATGCAAGGCATCAGCAAGAGAATGAGCATGTCGTCTTAGAACCCGGAGTAGGATTTACTTTAGTAAAAAAATTACTAAAGCTAAACAGTAAAAAAACCCCGATCGATGTCATTCTTCTGTCAAGAAACAGTGCTGATACTGGTCTTAGAATTTTTAACTCTATAGAGCATTACGGTCTCAATATTTCTAGAGCCGCTTTTACTCGTGGCGAGAGCACTCACCCTTTCGTTGGAGCTTTTGAAGCTGATTTATTCTTATCAAGTAACTACAATGATGTACAAAAAGCACTGCAGTCAGGGTATGCAGCAGCATCCATCGTGGAGTCAAAGTCCAAAAATAGCCACCCTTCACAGCTCAGAATAGCTTTCGATGGAGACGCTGTTATTTTCTCAGATGAAGCGGAGAGAATTTTCCAGGAGAAAGGACTAGAGGCTTTTCATGAAAACGAAGTTTTGTCTGAAAAAATTGAACTTAAAGCGGGACCTTTCAAGTCTTTCTTGTTGTCACTCCAAAAAATTCAGTCTACTTTCCCAGAGGAAGACAATCCAATAAGGACAGCCCTAGTGACGGCAAGGTCTGCCCCATCACACAAAAGGGTAATCCATACGATGAGAAAATGGGGTATTCGTATTGATGAATCATTCTTTCTGGGTGGGCTTGATAAAGGAGTCTTTTTAAGGCAATTCGCAGCAGACATTTTTTTTGATGATCAGCAGCAGCACTGTGACTCTGCCTCTCAATACGTTCCAACAGGTCATGTCCCAAGTGGAATAAAAAATAGTTGAGGTGAAAACTTGGTTGCTGCTTAAGGCTCATCGTCAAATATAATTGGTAAAATAAGATTAATTACACCTAGAGACTATTGATGTCAAAAAAAATTCAAGCTATCCGTGGTATGAATGATCTTCTGCCTGCAGATTCTCAAATCTGGAGTTTTTTGGATAGCACAATCAACAATCTTCTTCTCTCTTATGGATATAAATACTGTCGTACTCCAAACGTTGAGAGCACTGAAACCTTTTCTAGGGCAATTGGAGAGGTGACAGATATTGTTGAAAAAGAAATGTATACCTGGAAGGACAACAATGGAGACTCTTTGACACTGAGGCCTGAAGGAACAGCCGGTGTGGTCAGAATGATGATTGAACACAACTTACCGAGGGAAGGCATCCAGAAAGTTTTTTATAGCGGCCCAATGTTTAGACATGAGCGACCCCAAAAGGGAAGATATCGTCAATTTCACCAGGTCGGTGCTGAAGTTTTTGGAGCGTTGGACGCCAAAATTGACGCTGAACTCATTTCTATCACTGACATCCTTTGGAAATCATTAAAAATCAATGCTCAGCTTGAAATTAACTCTCTTGGGTCGACAGCGAGTCGAGCACTATATCGAGAAACCTTGACTAGATACTTTAATGACAATAAAGATAGACTTGATGAGGACAGCTCAAGAAGACTAAAGACAAACCCATTAAGAATTCTGGATAGCAAGAACAAGGATTTAGAAGCATTAATCTCTGAAGCACCTAAAATGATTGATCATCTTGATAAGGAGTCAAACAAACACTTTGAAGCCTTAAAAAATTATCTAGAACATCTTGACATTCCATATACGGTTAATACAAAACTCGTAAGAGGGCTCGACTACTACAATCAAACTGTTTTTGAATGGGTATCAGATGAGCTTGGATCTCAAGGGACAATCTGCGGAGGAGGGAGGTATGATGGCCTAGTTGAAAAAATGGGGGGCAACCCAACGCCAGCTATTGGTTTTGCTATGGGTCTTGAGAGAATTGCCCTTCTCATTCAAGATAAATACAAAGAACTTTTCTCAGACAGACCTCATTTATACTTTTTGTCTATGGGTGAGAGCGCTCATTGTGAATCAATGAAGCTATCAAGACAAATTCTTGAAGTAATGCCACACATTACTATTACAAATGATATAACCATGGGCAATCTTAAAAGCCAGATGAAAAAAGCTAACAAGTCTGGAGCCGACTACGCAATGATACTTGGAGATGAAGAGTTAGCTAAAAATGTTTTGAGTTTTAAGCCCTTAAAGGGCCAAGGAGTTCAGCAATCAATCGAACTTGAGGGTATCATTCAGCATCTTCAGGAGATTTTATGAAAAACTTTATAGAAATTAGCGATTCGGAAGAAGAGCAAGTTGATAAATTAAAAAAATGGTGGGATTCCAACGGCAAACAAATAATTGCAGGTGCGGTTCTTGGACTTGCAGGTATATTTGGATGGAATGCATATGTTGATTACCAAGATAGTCAAGCCTTAAATGCCAGAGCATTATATTTAAGCTATGCCTCAGATTCTGCGAATCTAGGCGCTTATGACAAATTAATCAAAGATCACCCGTCTAGCTCATATGCGGACCAAGGAACTTTAGTAATGGCTAAATATTTGTTTGATGCCGGAAACTATTCACTCGCACTGGATGCTCTTCAGCCTTTAATGAGTCGAGAGAATTCTGTCATCGCATCAACTGCAAGCCTCCGAACAGCTTCGCTCTTTTTAGAGCTTGGGCAGCATGAAGAGGCTCTAGCTGTTCTGAATATGGAAAATGCTGACGAGTTTTCAGGTTTATTTTATAACCTGGCTGGTGATGTTTATTTAGATCTCGGTAACGATGAGCAGGCAAGAAATAGTTACACTCTTGCAATTGAAAACATTACTGATAATTCAAGCTTATCACAACTCATTCAGATCAAACTTGACGATCTGAATTAAATCGTTTAGGTTAACCATTGTGAGCTACCCTATCATCTCCTTGGTTGGAAGGCCTAACGTTGGTAAATCGACTCTGTTTAATCGCCTCAGCAATTCTCGACAAGCGCTGGTTTCGGATTATGAAGGCCTGACGCGTGATCGTCAGTATGCAAACATCCAACTTGAGGAGGAGCGTCCCTGCACTATTGTAGATACGGGTGGCCTTACGAATGAAGACTCGGTGATCGATTCAGGTATTCAAAACCAAGTTTTGAGTGCACTTGACGAATCCGATGTCATTTATTTTATTGTCAGCAACAAAGATGGTGTTACAGCTCTAGACCTAGATATATCTAGTCAGCTGAGAAAACTCAAAAAAAATATAATCTTGGTTTGTAACAAGGCAGAGGGACTGAATCTGAGCTCAGCATCCGAATTTTATGAACTTGGACTTGGAGAACCCACCCTAATTTCAGCTGAACACAACCAAGGTATCCAAGATCTAATTGAAAAAACACTTCCCCTAATACCCGAGGCAACTGACTCGGAAGAGCAAGACATTGACGGGATTGCTGTTGCCGTATTAGGGAGGCCAAATGTAGGCAAATCAACTCTAATCAATCGCATTTTAGGTGAAGAAAGAGTTTTGTCAGTTGACCTTCCTGGAACAACCCGAGACAGCATATTCATACCTTTTGAGAGAGAAGGAGAGCAATATACATTAATTGATACTGCAGGTATTCGAAGGAAGCGAAGCGTTGATGAAAAAATAGAAAAATTTAGCATCATTAAAGCAATCAGTGCCTTAGAGGACTCACATGTTGTGATTTTAGTTTTGGATGCTCATGAAGGCGTAACTGAACAAGATGCTACTTTACTTGGAATGATCGCTGACAAAGGTCGTGCTTTACTCATAGTGGTCAATAAATGGGATGGATTAGATGAATATCAAAAAAGTGAAGTCAAAAGAAAACTGGATGTAAAGCTCTCATTCATCAGTTATGCCTCCATTCACTTCATTTCAGCGCTTCATGGATCAGGTGTTGGAAAATTATTTGAGCCTATCAAAAGGTCTTATGAGCATGCAGGCAAAAGATACCCAACATCACTTCTAAATAAAATCTTAGAGCAAGCAAGCAACTCTCATCAACCGCCGCCAGTTGCAGGAAGGAGACTTCGCCTGAAGTTTGTGAATCAAACTGATGTATTTCCTCCAACACTCATGTTCCATGGAAATCACGTTCAAAATGTGCCTAAGAGCTATGAACGCTTTTTAATGAATTTCTTTACCACTTCTCTCAAACTTACTAATACTCCCATCAAAATCAACTTCAAGAGCGGTGACAACCCTTTCAAAGATAAAAAAAATGTCCTCTCTGCGCGCCAAATTCAAAAGAAAAGGCGGCTGATGAAATTTGTAAAAAAGAAGTAGTTTAGAAAATAAAACTAAAACCTCATTGCTGAGAAATCAGATATTGATATTGGAGCTTTAGTCTTTGTCAAAACTGTCTCTACAATTTCAGCTGTAATTGGTGCCAAGGTGAGTCCTATATGGCCATGTCCAAAGGCATAAACGATATCGTTTCCTTTGCTTGACTGAGAAATCACCGGCCTACTATCAGGGATTGAAGGTCGGAAGCCGAGCCAAGTCCTGCTTGGGTTGCCAAGTTTTGGAAAAAAAATTCCAGCGCCCTTCTCTAGGTGTTTAATTCGGTGTTGTGAAATTTTAGGACTCAAGCCGCCAAGTTCAACAGTTCCAACTACTCTTAGCCTATCTGTCATTGGAGACATGTAGAAACCTCCTGCAGCATAGCAACATGGTCTATTCAGGAGTGGCTCATCCATATCGTACTCGACATGATATCCTCGCTCTGCATCCAGTGGAATTTTATCTCCTGCTTGTTGAGCAAATTTTTTAGAGTAGGCCCCTGCTGCAACCACCAACTGTTTAGTCATCATCGTTGATTGATTATCAAGATGGACTTTGATTCCGTCACCAGTTCTCTCAATTCTTGATGCAGCTTTATTTATGATCTGACAACCCTTATTTATTGATGCATCTAAAATTAGCTTGACCATTTTTCCAGGATCACTCATATAGGCTCCATCCGGAAAGTAAAAGGCGGCACCTTGAGATAAATTGAGATTTGGCTCCAGCTTTTTAAGTTCATCAAGATTTAAAATCTCTGCATTCAAGCCAAGCTCTCTCCTTTTATCCATATCTCTTATTCCATACCCTAAAAGCTCTTCATTAGGGTAAAGATAGATATTGCCATCTGTTTTTAAGAGAGATTCACCTCCAATTTGAGAGGATAATTCTTCCCATCTAATTCTTGAACCTTGTAATAATGAAATAATCGCTTGAGCATTTCTTGCAGCGTTCTTGGGCATTGACTGATATAAAAATCTTATAAGCCAAGGACACAAGGATAGAATTGCAGAGCGCTTAATTGCCATAGGACTATTCTTATTGAACAATAGTGAGGGCAGCTGTCTGATAATGTCTGGGGATCCAACCGGTAAGACAGCATATTCTGCAACTGTACCAGCATTACCAGATGAAGTTCCAGTCCCAGGCTCCTCGGGGTCAATTAAAACAACCTCTCTTCCTGCATTAAGCAGTCTTAATGCTATAGAGAGGCCTATGACGCCTCCACCCAAAACTGTAATGTCTGTTCTTTTCAAAGATATAATTCAGATTAATAAATCAAGAGAATTATTACCCTAAGAAAGTATTAAATTATGTGCTTCCTTAGCAGCAGTTATAAAACTCTCAAAGAGTGGGTGCCCATCCCTAGGTGTCGAGGTAAACTCTGGATGGAACTGACAGGCTACAAACCAAGGATGGTCAGTTATTTCAACCATTTCAACGAGAGAGCCATCATTAGATTTTCCAGACACGGTGAGTCCAGCACTTTCAATTTGTGATATCAGTTTGCTGTTTACTTCATATCTGTGCCTGTGTCTTTCTGTTACTTTACTTGAGCCGTAAATTTTTTGAGAGTGACTACCCTTAACCAAATGACACTCTTGACCACCAAGTCTCATGGTGCCTCCCAAATCAGAATCAGTATCCCTTGTCTGAGTGTCACCGTTCTCATCTTGCCACTCTTTAATCAGGCCAATTACTGGATAGTTAGTATTTTCATCAAACTCAG
>CABXDP010000003.1 GCA_902511025.1 uncultured Gammaproteobacteria bacterium
ACGGGATATGAGGAGGCCGCTGCCCAGGGATTGCTTGCAGGAATAAACGCTGCTCTCCAGGTTCAAGAAAAGAATGCATGGATTCCTAAGAGAGATGAGTCCTATATTGGAGTCATGGTTGATGACTTAACGACCAAAGGAGCAACAGAACCATATAGAATGTTTACCTCAAGGGCAGAATACAGACTATTGCTTAGAGAAGACAATGCAGATGAGAGATTAACGCCCCAGGCTAGGGAGTTAGGGCTTATTGATGACCTTCGCTGGCAGGCTTTTAATGGGAAGTATGAGCAAGTTGCCAATGAAAAGAAACGTTTAAAGTCTTTTTGGATTCAATCTGATGACACTCAAGCGCAAGAGGTTCTGGGAATAAAATTAAATCATGAATATAGCCTTGAAGCTTTGCTTAAAAGACCAAATATCAACTACAAATTGCTAAGTAAGATTGAAAAAGCTAAACCATTTTTAGAAGATAAATTGATTATTGAGCAAGTGGAGAACCAAATTAAGTATGAGGGCTATATTAAAAGACAGTTAGACGAAATTGAAAAATATCGTAAAAATGAAAATACAAAGCTCTCTTCAAATATTGACTATAACGAAATTAAAGCACTATCAAATGAAGTGAGACAAAAGCTTAATCAGTTTAAGCCTGAAACAATAGGCCAGGCAAGCAGAATTCAAGGCGTAACTCCTGCATCAATTTCGATATTACTTGTATTTCTAAAAACTTATAAAACGCATTCGTGAGTGAACTAGAAAGGTTGCTTTGTGAGGGTGCAGAGCTTATGGATATATCTCTTTCAGATTATCAAGTTGATCAACTCCTAGCCTATCATAAGCTTATTGAAAAATGGAATCAGGTTTATAATCTTAGTGCAATACGCGACCCCATTGAATCAATTAAAAAGCATTTTTTAGATAGTCTCTCAATAGTAAATTTTATTCAGCCTGGACTGCTACTAGATGTTGGCTCTGGTGCTGGTTTACCTGGAATTGTTATCGCAATTATGAAACCAAAAACTAAAGTATTTACAATCGATAGTGTTGGAAAAAAATGCCGCTTTATGCAGACAGTAAAAACAGAGTTATCATTGGAAAACTTAACCGTAGTCAATAACAGAGTTGAAAATTTTAACTATGAAGAGCCATTTCAGCAAATAGTATCAAGGGCTTTTTCTTCTGGGGTTGATACAATTGAAAAAACTCGGCACTTGATTTCCAGTAATGGACGTTATTTGCTTATGAAGGGTGATAATATTGAACAAGAAAATCTTAAGAATTTCAGCTCTATAATTCATTCCTTAAAGGTTCCATTTGTCTCAGATAAGAGATCACTTTTAGAAATTAATATATAATTTTGATATGCAAATAGTTGATTCTCATTGCCATATTGATCGTGTAGACCTTAACGCATTTGGCGGAAGTATTGAGTCAATGCTGAAGCATGCTGGCGACCTTTCAGTGACTAAGTTTCTTTGTGTTTGTATTGATTTAGAGCATTTTGATGAAGTTCATAACCTATCAAAATCTTACCCAAACATCTACTGTTCCGTTGGTGTTCATCCAACAGAGGTAGATGGCAAAGACCCATCTGTAGAAGAACTCCTAGGGTTTGCTAATAGTGAAACTGTCATTGCTATTGGTGAGACAGGTTTAGATTATTTTCATGTGAGAAAGAATGAGGCTGATTGGCAGAGAGAGAGATTTAGAAGACATATTGCCGCATCTAATAAGTCAGGGAAGCCAATGATTATTCATATGAGAGATTCAAAAGATGACACAATAGATATTCTATCTAGTGAGAAAGCAGAAAAAGGGGTTATGCATTGCTTCGCTGAGGATTTAGAGACTGCTAAAGCGGCTCTAGATTTAGGGTTCTACATTTCTTTTTCTGGCATTCTGACCTTTAAAAGTGCCCAAGAATTAAGGGAAGTGGCAAAACAAATTCCAGATGATCGAATTTTGATAGAAACAGATTCTCCTTACCTAACACCTGTCCCATACAGGGGTAAGCCAAATAGTCCAGCTTACACTTATTATGTTGCTGAAAAGCTTGCTGAGATTCGTAATACAACTATTGGCGAGATTGCAAAATTAACAACTCAAAATTTCAATCAGTTGTTCTTCTCTTGAGTTTATGACTATCCATGATGCTCCTAGATTTGTAACTGTTGATGACTTTTCTGTGGGTCAAAGACTTGATAATTATTTAATTAAGCAACTCAAGGGTGTTCCCAGATCCAGAATTTATCGTATCATTCGAAAGGGCGAGGTTAGAGTAAATAAAGGCAGAAAGAAAGCTGATTATAAGCTTAAAGCTGAGGATTTAATTCGAATACCACCCATACGAACTTCAACTGAAAAAGAGATTAAGCCTTCACAAGGCTTGTTAAAGACACTTGAGAATTCGGTGCTTTATGAGGACAAGGGATTGCTAATAATTAATAAAATCCATGGCATGGCAGTTCATGGTGGAAGTGGGATTAGTGTTGGAATTATTGAGGCACTTAAATCACAATACAAGGAACCCATAGAGCTGGTTCACCGGCTCGATCGTTCGACTTCTGGATGCTTGCTTCTTGCAAAAAAAAGATCAGTACTGAAGTCATTGCATGAGCAGTTAGTTAGTCATCAGTTAGAAAAACGATATACAGCACTTGTCAAAGATACATGGAGCAAGAAAAGGCATACTATTGATGCGCCCATTTATCAAAACTCCAGATACAGTGTTATCGATTCAAAAGGAAAGGATTCCCTAAGTCACTTTCATCCCATAAAAAACTTTGAATTAGGTGAGTTCAATGCATCACTCGTTGAGGTATCGATAGAAACGGGCAGAACCCATCAAATTCGCGTTCATGCAAAGTTTGCTGGCCATCCAGTTGCACAAGATGATAAGTATGGCGATGCAGCTTTTGATCAATTTATGAAAAAGAAAGGTCTAAATCGTCTATTCTTGCATGCGAAGACACTAACTTTTACAAACCCCTTAACAAATGAAATTCAAAAAGTAAGTGCGCCCTTGCCAGCTGATTTAGAAGCATTTCTTAAAAAACTATGAATGCATACATACGACTGATGAGACTAGATAAGCCTATTGGCTCATTATTGCTCTTATGGCCAACCTATTGGGCGCTATTCCTGAGTGCAGATGGATGGCCAGACTTGGATTTGTTGATTATTTTTACACTAGGAGTTGTGGTGATGAGAAGTGCGGGTTGCGTAATTAATGATTATGCTGATCGAGATATTGACAAACATGTCAAAAGAACACGAAACAGACCAATTACATCAGGTGAGATTTCATCAAGATCTGCATTAACATTATTTATCGTACTTCTACTACTAGCGCTTATTTTAGTTTTACAAACCAACCTATTAACAATACAGCTCTCATTAATTGCGGTTAGTTTGGCCGCAATTTATCCGTTTACTAAAAGATGGACTAGCCTGCCACAGCTTGTTTTGGGGGTAGCATTTGGAATGAGCGTTCCTATGGCATTTGCCGCACAAACCGAAACCATAGCAATAGAGGCAGGGCTTGTTTTCATTGGGTCCTTAGTCTGGACTCTGATTTACGATACTCTTTATGCAATGGCTGATCGAGAAGAAGACTTAAAAATCGGTGTAAAGTCGACAGCAATTCTTTTTAAAAAGTATGACCAGATTATCATTACATTCTTACAATTGCTACTTATTTTGATATTTTTTGGAATAGGAAATACCTTCAATTTGGGTCAAATTTACTATTTTTCATTAATTATTATTGGTTGCATCATGATTTATCATCAATTTTTGATGAAAAAACGCCAAAATGACCAGTATTTCAAGGCTTTTATTCATAACAATTACATTGGTATGACTGCATTTGCAGGGATTTTCTTATCTGTGACAATTTGAAAGCATTTTTTGTTGTTTTTTTGCAACTTTATAGCTATTTATAGTCATTTTTGCTTAATTTTTAGCTTTTTTTCATCAATAAAACTTGACACTCAGTTTTTGTTACTATAAAAAGTGCATCAATCGGCAAAGATGCCGGTTATCTTTATAATTAATGGAGAGAAAATATGTTAAGTAATGTAACTGGTTGGATAAAAAAATTAACAGAAGCAGGCGTCGGTCTTGTTGGACTTGCAATTGTTGCTCAAGTAATCTTTGGTTCAAGCGTAGCATTCCTTCCTGGTGATGTTATTGCTAATCTAATGAGTATTATTGGATCACTTGGAGCTGCTGGCTTAGTTGGTTTGGTCACAGCTGGATTGTTGTACCAAATCCTCAAGTAAACATTCCATATTAGCTCAATGAAAACCCGCCGCAAGGCGGGTTTTTTTTTGTACATTTGAATATTTCTAATGTTGTCTTAAGTCCAATTAATGCAACAGATTGAGCGTTTTTTCCTATAAATGCAACTTAGAAAACTTGACATAATTATATTGATACTATAAAAAGTTCATCAATCGGTAGTGATGCTGGTTATCTTTCAATAAATGGAGAGAAGATATGTTAGACAAAGTAATTGGTTGGGCAAAAAAATTAACAGAGGCAGGTGTTGCTGTAATCGCACTTGCTGTTGTTGTTCAAATAATCTTTGGCGGTGATGCTGCATTCCTTCCTGGCGATGTAACTGGCAGCCTGATTAGTATTATTAGTGAACTTGGCTCTGCCAACTTGGTAGGACTAGTTGCTGCGGGGTTAATATACAAAATCTTTACTAGGTAACATAGCATATTAGCTCATTAAAAAACCCGCATTTAAGCGGGTTTTTTATTATCGAAAGGATTAGAAGTTAAATTCCTCTAAGAAGTTCGTTAATTCCAACTTTTGATCTGGTCTTGGCATCGACCTGTTTAACGATCACAGCGCAATAAAGCGAATAACTGCCATCTGAGGATGGAAGGTTTCCAGAAACAACAACAGATCCAGCTGGTATTCGACCATAACTTACTTCACCAGTCATCCTATTAAAAATTTTCGTCGATTGGCCAATATAAACACCCATTGATATAACTGCCCCTTCTTCAACAATGACACCCTCAACAACTTCAGACCTTGCACCGATGAAGCAATCATCCTCAATTATTGTTGGGCTGGCTTGAAGAGGCTCTAAAACTCCACCAATACCAACACCACCTGACAAGTGAACATTTTTACCTATTTGAGCGCATGATCCAACTGTTGCCCATGTGTCGACCATTGTCCCTGAGTCAACATAAGCACCTATATTGACATAAGAAGGCATCAAAACAGTATTGGGAGCAATATATGAGCCTCGTCTCGCTGTCGCTGGAGGTACTACCCTAACGCCTGATGCTTGAAATTCCTTTTCAGTTGTATCAGCATACTTAGAAGGCACTTTATCAAAGTACTGTGTAAAACCAGAGGGCATAGGAGAATTATCTGCAAGTCTAAATGAAAGAAGGACGGCCTTCTTTAACCATTCATTAACCTGCCAATCTCCAACACCTTTTTGTTCTGCAACTCTGACCTTTCCTGAGTCCAATAAATGTATTACTTCGTTGACAGCATCTTTAACCTCTGCACTAGCACTAGAAGGAGTTAAATGGTTTCTGTCCTCGAAAGCTGATTCAATAATATCTTTCATATTTATTATTTAAAAAAAAGGGGCAATTATATCATTTACATTAGTTTTGCGATTATCTAATGTTCATGATGATGGTTGTGATGATGTTCATAAGTGGCCATTAACTCATGGATTTGATCTGCAAAAAGGTCATTAAATTTTTCATCTTTTAATATTGATTCTGGAAGACCCTCACAGCAGATGTGATGATATAAACATAAAACTTGGGTTGACTCCTTCATGACTCGATGTAGATCATGAGATACCATTAAAACCGCACAATTTTGCTCTTGATGAATATCCTGTATCAGTTTATACAGTTGCATTTGACCATCAACATCTAGATTTTGGGCGGGTTCATCGAGTATCAATACATTCGGTTTATTGAGAAGAGCTCTAGAGAGTAAAACTTTCTGTAATTCACCACCAGAGAGATTTTTTAGAGGCAAATGAAGCAATTCATTGATACCAGTCAAATCAAAAGTCTGCTGCATAAAAGCTGAATCCAATTTCTGATTCAAAGTTAGAAAGTCTTTTACAGATATAGGAATATAAGGATTGGCTGTAAAAGTTTGAGGTGAATAACCAAGCCTGATATCACCTGTGTAAGTGACATATCCCGAGTCCTGTTTAATAACACCCAATAAAATTTTGATTAAAGAGCTTTTTCCTGCTCCATTTGGGCCAATGAGTGTTACAAATTCACCTTGATGAAGTTTAAAACTGACATCATCAAGAACATTCTTACCATTGTGGCTGAGCGTTATATTATCGAGAGTTATGAGAGCATCCGACATCCATACATTTTATCTAACATTTCTTACTTTCAAGCCTAAAATATAGTGTTAGAAGCATTAAATTCAAAAACCAGTTTCTAAGAATTGAATCATAGTTTAGATGTAAAATTTAATTATGAATCAACCTCTCATTTTAGTTGACGGAACAGCATTTTTATTCCGCTCTTACTTTTCAACCATCTCTCAAAATCTTACCAATGAAAGTGGTTTTCCGACAGGCGCCATGTTTGGAGTTGTGAATGCTGTCAAGCACTTGCAAAGAAAATATCAGGGTGCAAAACTAATAATGATTTTCGATGCAAAGGGTACAAACTTTCGTCATGAAATTTTTCCTGAATACAAGGCAAACAGAAGCCCTGCTCACGATGATCTAATTGTTCAAATTGAACCCTTATATAAAATTATTCGTGCTATGGGGTTTCACTTCTTATGTGAAGATGATGTTGAGGCAGATGATGTAATTGCCACCTTATCAAAATTTGCAAATGATCAAGGTATTGAAACTATCATTGCCAGTGGCGACAAAGATCTCTTTCAGCTTGTGGGAGAAAATGTCAAACAATTAGATATGAAGGGAAAGCTTTTTTCAGAGGAAGATGTTAAAGATAAAATGGGGGTAATGCCCAATCAAATTCTAGATCTACTTGCTTTGACTGGGGACACTTCTGACAATATCCCGGGTGTGCCAAGTGTTGGCCCAAAGACTGCGGCAAAGTGGCTTGAACTTTATCAGGACATTGATGGCGTTAAAGCTAACGCAGATATGATTGGTGGCAAGGTTGGAGAAAAGCTAAGAGAATCTTTTGGGTTATTGGACCTTTCATATCAACTGGTGAAACTTAAATTTGATGTGGAGCTCCCCTTTAATATTCTTGAGGATGAGCCTGGAGAAAATACCCAGGAACTTATAAATCTCTATACAGAGTATGGTTTCTCCATGTGGCTAAAGCAACTGGATAATCCAACCCCCTCTAAAGCTAAAGAGTCACATGAGATTGATAAACAGATTCAGAAGGTTGAAGCCATTGATTCAAAATTCTCTATGGATGACTATACAAAAGAACTTATTTTGAGTGAAGATGATTTTGAAAGCTTATTGTCAAAACTTCTATCAAGTGAATCTTTTGTTTTTGATCTTGAGACTAACAGTCTTGATTATATGGAGGCTCAAATAGTTGGTTTCGTATTTTTAGTGGAAAACAATAGCTACTATTTGCCAGTTGCTCATGATTATTTGGATGCACCAGCTCAAATGTCAAGATCCAAGGTTTTATCATCTTTAAAACCAATCTTAGAAAGTTCAAAAATTGGCAAAATTGGGCAAAATTTAAAATATGATGCACATGTTTTAGCAAACATCGATATTAATTTAAATGGAATCAAGGATGACACAATGCTTAAATCCTATTGTTTAGATTCGGTAGCGAGTCGACATAATATGGATGACCTAGCTCTTCATTATCTAGGTTATGAGACTATCCAGTATTCAGATGTTGCTGGAAGTGGAAAAAAACAACTGACATTCAATCAAGTTAATATTGAAGAAGCTATGCCTTATGCATGCGAAGATGTCATTGTCACTAACGAGCTTAATAATTTATTTGAATCTAAATTACAGGAATTCCCTAAATTGATAGCGTTGTATAGGAGTATCGAGCTCCCTTTAATAAAAGTTATGTTGAAGCTTGAGAGGAATGGTGCTATGTTGGATGAGACGTCTCTTTTTAATCAACAAAATAAGATTAAAGAAGAGATGATTAAAATTCAAACTGAAGCCTATGAGATTGCTGGAGATGAATTCAATTTAGAGTCACCAAAACAAATTCAACAAATTTTATTTAGTGAAGAGGGTTTTGGACTTGAACCTAAAAAGAAGACAGCAAAAGGACAGCCATCAACTAATGAAGAGGCGTTAAAGTTATTAGATCATCCGCTGGTTGACCTCATCATGTCTTATAGAACCTTAACAAAGTTAAATTCAACTTATTTAGAAGCGCTTCCTAGGCAAATTAATAGAAGAACTGGGCGTCTTCATACTTCATACCATCAAGCAGTTACAGCAACTGGAAGGTTATCCTCCTCAAAGCCTAATTTTCAAAATATACCAATTAGAACTGAGCAGGGTGCACAAATTAGATCTGCATTTATCGCTGAAAAAGGGAATGTAATTCTTGCTGCAGACTATTCTCAAATTGAATTAAGAATTATGGCGCACATTTCAGGAGACCAGAACTTAATCGAGGCATTCAATAATAATCAAGACGTCCACAGCTCAACTGCCTCACAAGTTTTTGGTACTGAAATTTCGATGGTCACCATGGATCAGCGCAGAAAAGCTAAGGCTATTAATTTTGGCTTAATCTATGGCATGAGTGCTTTTGGCCTGGCTAAACAAATTGATGTATCTAGGACTGAAGCCAAGCAATATATTGACGGTTATTTTGAAAACTATCCTGGGGTTTTGAGGTTTATGGAGGAGACAAAAGACAAGGCAAAATCTCAAGGCTATGTCGAAACAGTCCTTGGCAGGAGGCTTTATCTACCTCAAATAAATTCTAAAAATAAAATGCTTCAACAGCATGCACTAAGGACTGCAATAAATGCGCCTATGCAAGGATCTTCAGCCGATATTATAAAGAAAGCCATGCTTGATATACATGCTTGGATTGACAAAGAGAATCATCCAATCAAGATGTTCATGCAGGTCCATGATGAGCTTGTCTTTGAACTTGATGCAAAAATGGCGGAGTTGCACGCAATAGAGATAAAAGCCTTAATGTCGAATGCTCTCAAGTTGAGCATACCGCTCGATGTCGATGTAGGTGTTGGATCGAACTGGCAAGAGGCTCATTAATTCGAATGTTGGTGAATTCATCTAGGTGTCAAAAGTATAATTTGGTGATGGGTTTGCATTCATATAAATTAAAATAACTTCCTGAATTGAATAAGAAATCACTAGCTGGGCTATATGAAAGATCAATTACAAGAATTACTTACTAAGTGTGTTCAGGATTTAATTTCTAAGGGCATTCTTAAGGAGATGCCATCAAAAATTAGAATCGATCATACAAAGGATAATAGTCACGGTGATTATGCTACCAATATAGCATTGATGCTTTCTAAACAGGCAAAAATGAGCCCTGTTGAATTAGCAAAAATTATTATTGATCAATTCGAACAAAAAAACTTTATAAAGAAAATTGAAATTGCAGGCCCTGGCTTTATTAATTTTTTCATTTCACAGGAATCAAGCTCCTCAATTGTAAATGAGATTCTTGCCCAGGCTGCTTCGTATGGCTGTTCAGACATTGGACAAGGAAAAAAAGTGCTCTTGGAATATGTTTCTGCTAATCCTACCGGTCCACTACATGTAGGTCATGGCAGGGGTGCTGCCTATGGCGCAACTGTGTCAAACTTACTAAGAAACGCTGGATTCATTGTTGATAATGAGTACTATGTGAATGATGCTGGCAGGCAAATGGATATCCTAACTGTGAGCATTTATTTGCGATATTTAACCATTTGTGGTGAGGATTTAAGGTTTCCTGATAATGGTTATCAAGGCCAGTATATTAATGATATTGCTCAAGGAATTTATGAGACTAGTGGGCAGAAATTTCATCTTAAGTCAGATTTGGTTTTTGAAAATGTATGTCGTGATGGTACTGAGGGCGGAGATAAAGAGGTTCATATCGATCAGTTAATTGAGAAGGCTAAATCGATTCTAGGAGATGGTTTTAAGGCTGTTTTTGAAGTTGGAATTGAAAGTATTCTGAGCGGGATAAAAAATGATTTAGCTGAATTTGGAGTGGTCTTTGAAAAATGGTTCTCAGAACAGTCACTGATTGATAGTGGTCTTTCAGAGTCGTGTATTTCTAAGCTGAAGGACAGTAAGAACCTATACGAGAAGGATGGAGCGTTATGGTTTAAAACAACAAATTACGGTGACGAGAAAGATCGAGTTGTTGTGCGTGACAATGGAAATCACACCTACTTTGCTTCTGATATTGCCTATCACCTCGAAAAGCTAAATAGGGGTTATGACAAAATTATCAATGTCTGGGGTGCTGATCACCATGGATATATTCCGAGAGTTAAGGCTTCAATTGAGGCACTAGGCCATAACTCAGATAAACTAGAGATTTTGTTAGTTCAGTTCGCAAATCTTTATCGCGGTGGCAGCAAGGCTCAAATGTCAACCAGAAGCGGCTCTTTTGTTACATTGGAAGACCTTAGGGCTGAGGTAGGAAATGATGCGGCACGTTTTTTTTACATCCTTAGAAAATCAGAGCAACATATGGACTTTGATTTAGATTTGGCGAAATCTAAAACAAACGAAAATCCGGTTTACTATATTCAATACGCCCATGCTCGAATTTGCTCAGTTTTTAAGCAGGCAGACGAAAAAGAGCTTGAGTTGGATGTGAGTCAGGCAAATTTGTCTCTACTAACAGAGGAGATTGAAAAGGATATCTTAAGAGAACTGAGTCGATTTAGGAGTGTTTTGGAATCATCTGCAATTCAATATGAGCCTCATCAGCTAGCTTACTACCTAAGGGATCTCTCTAATCATTTTCATAGCTACTATAACGCCTGTAAGTTTATCGTTGATGATAAAAACCTAACACAGTCGAGATTAGCTCTAATCAATGCTACCCAGCAAATACTTAAAAATGGACTGTCAATTCTAGGGGTAGGTGCTCCAGAGTCGATGTGAATGATCAAAAACAAAGAGATGACGCATTAAATTTACGTGACTCCTTCATAGTTCAAGCTCCTGCAGGTTCTGGAAAAACCGAACTCATCTCGCAAAGGTACTTAAAATTACTAGGCTCTGCTGACGAGCCAGAAAATATATTAGTAATGACGTTCACGAATAGAGCAGTAGATGAGCTAAAGCATCGAGTTATAAGTTCACTAAATCAAGCTACAAAAAAGCCTCCCAATGAGAAATTCAAAAGGAGAACTTTTGATCTCGCTACTAGCGTTTTAGATCAATCTGATAAGAGAGGGTGGGACCTTATCAACCACCCTTCTCGGCTAAAAATAATTACTATCGACTCATTATCTAATCTAATAGTATCCAGATTTCCATCTCTTGAACAATTAATCCCGCCAAGAACCATGGTTGATTCTTTTGAGTACGACAAGATATACCGTCAGGCAGCAGAAGAAACCCTGCTTCTGATAGAGGATGATGAGTATCAAAAAATTATTTCATCAGTCTTGCTTTATCTTGACAATGATGTTGATAGGTTCTATCGACTTGTAGAGCAAATGTTAAAAAAGAGAGAGCAGTGGCTCCCGAAAATATATGCTGAGGGTGCTTTAGAAATCAATCATATAGAAGATTTTTCTTGTGAATTGATTACTGAGCACCTCAAATTACTCAGAGCTAAAGCAGAAAAAATACTTAGCCCTCATTTTTTTTCTCTTCTTAGTGATAATGTAAGAGAGGAAGTATCAAAAATTAACAACCTTCCAGGTATCGAAGTCAGTGATTTAGAAGAGTGGAAAATTATTTCTGAACTCTTAGTAACTAAAAATAATAGCAACTGGAGAAAGAAAGTCGATGTGAAAATGGGATTTCCTCCAGAATTAAAAGAAGAAAAAAATAGGTTCAAAGAAATCCTTGACGGACTTAATGTAAATATTGATTTTAAAGATCTACTCATCAATTTAGAATTTTTACCCAGCGGCAAGCTTCCAGATTCTACTAAAAAATCTATTTCAGATATCGTTCAAGTTTTAAAGTTAAGTGTTGCAAAGCTAAATATAATTTTTGATCAAGAAAAATTACAAGACTTCTCTGAAGTCAATATTCAGGCATTAAACGCTCTAGATAGTAGAGATGAGATTAGTGATATTGCTTTACTATTGGATTACCAAATTAAGCATATTCTGATTGATGAATTTCAAGATACTTCATACTCTCAATTCAACTTAATAGAGAGGCTCATAGAGGGTTGGCAGCAAGGCGATGGAAAAACTATGTTTCTGGTTGGTGACCCAATGCAGTCAATCTATAAATTTAGGGAATCTCAGGTTGGAATATTTCTTAATGTTTCTCAAAATGGAATTGGGAGTCTTAAGATTAAACCCCTAAAACTAGAGGCAAACTTTAGATCTAGTAAGAGTATCGTGGAGACGAATAATGAAATTTTCTCAAGAATTTTTCCTCAGAAAGATGACTTGGTTAAAGGTGCAATTCAATATTTTAGTTCATTTTCATTTTCAGAAACTGAGACATATGAAGCAGTTTCGTTCTATCCACTTGCACCCAATAATGATCTTGAGGAAGCGGAGCAAATATACAAAATAATTAATCAATCGCTCTCAAAAGACTCTGAGGCGGAGATAGCTGTTCTCGTTAGGTCGAGATCTCACCTTGCAGAAATCTCTCAAGTTCTGCAAAAAAATAATATTCAATTTGAGTCTTTGAAAACTGAAGCCTTAAGGTCTAAACTCTTCACAAGAGATTTGCTAAGTTTGTCAAGAGCACTTCTGAGCTTGGCTGATAAGCTTGCATGGTTGTCTCTTCTTAGATCGCCCTGGTGCGGCTTAAATCTGAGTGATTTGTTAATTTTAAGTCAGACCAATGATCAAACTATTTTTGCTCAGTTAATGAATTTAGATTCCGAAGATAGAATCAGTTCTGATGGTCTTAAGAGATGCCAATATATTTTTGATGCAACAAGTGATGCTGTTTTTGCTGAAGGACGATTTTCTTTTGTTGAGCGCTTTTCTTTTGTACTAAGTCAGCTATTCTATGACAATGAGCTGACAAACATCGAGAGAACAATTAAATCACAGTTTCTTGAAGTGTTGAATCATTGTGAGATCAATGAAAACCTTAATGCCCATACGATTGAATCTATGCTCGAAGAGCTCTATGCACCCTCTCAAGTCTCAAATGTGAAGTTGATGACTATCCATCAGTCAAAGGGTCTTGAGTTTGACACAGTTATTATTCCAGGACTGGGTAAAAAAGGAAGGAGCGATAATCTTCCTCTAATGCAAGTGCAAGAATTCCCAAATAACAAGGTTTTATTGTCTCCAATAAAGCCCTCATACGAAAGTAGTGAGAATGAAACTTACCTTTATTTGAAATATTTGCAAAAGCAGCAATCTCATTTTGAGTTGATGAGGCTTCTATATGTTGCTATGAGTCGAGCTAAAAATAAAGTTCATTTATTGGGCAGCGTATCAAAAAATGGAAAGACAGCGGCTGGATCATTTCTATCTTTATTGAACAAGTATTATGAGAAAGATTTGGATATAGATATATATGAGGGTGATAAAAATAACAAAGAAATCAGCGCGCCAAAACTCCTAAGAGTTAAAAATCTTGAGCCTGTATCAAATAAAAAAATAGGCGAAATTATCGAGAAAAAAAATTTTCCAAAATCTTTTGATTTAATTTACCAAGGTTCAATTGGCACAATCGTTCATCATTATTTGGAGCATCAAGACTTCAATCCCTCTTTGTTGTCAGTTGAATCAAGGCTGAGAGAAATGGGGATTCCATCAAAATTGCTAATGACATTCTCAAGTTCAATTATGGAGATGCTCACAAAAACAAGGAAAGACAAGCATTTTGATTGGATATTTAAATATAGAGATTCAACTGAAGTGGAGTCAGAGTATAGAAATTCAAGCCAATCAGTTGTCATTGATCGATTGTTTATTGATGACGGAACTTTATGGATTATTGATTTCAAAACTGCCTCAATTGATGAAGGAGAGACTCTAGGTGAATTTATTAATCGACAAAAACTCTCGCATCAATCTCAGATAATAAAATACAAAGAAGTTTTAAATGAATTCTACGATCTCCCTTCTAAAGCAGCGATCTATTGTCCTGCAGAAAGTCAACTCATATTTCTCTAACAAATAGTTAAAGAAAATAACTGGACAAAGGATCAAATTCCTCCTATGATGACAGCCAATTCTGTAAACATTTATCTCTATGTCGAAGCGAAATAATAATGTGGGTTGGACTGACTATACTCAGAAGTATGGTGATCGAAAAATAAAAACTATTAACCCAGATGTTCAAAGCGGCTCCTCTGTTTTGTTTGAAAACTTTGAAGATATGCAATTAGCTATGGAGGGTAACTACCCTGGTGTAGATTATGGCACGCATGGACTGTCAACACAGAAAGCCTTTGAAGAAGCGATCTGTAGAATGGAAAATGGCCATAGAGCGTATGCATTTCCATCAGGAATTAATGCAATAACAAGTACTCTTATGGCATTTACTCAAAGTGGTGATGAGGTCTTACTCTGTGATAATGCCTATGGGCCCACTAAAAGATTTTGTCACAATATTCTTGCTAAATATAATATTAAGACAACCCATATTGAGTCAAATATTGGCAAAGAGATAAGCGCTTACTTTAATGACAATACAAAACTTATTTTTTTAGAGTCGCCAGGCTCAAATACCTTTGAGATTCAAGATATAGGTGAAGTAGTTAAGGCTGCTAAAAAGGCTGGAATAATGATTATTATTGACAGCACATGGGCGACACCGCTCTATCTGAAGTCACTAGACCTTGGGGCTGATGTCGCCATTCAATCGGTTACAAAGTATATCTGTGGCCACTCAGATGTTTTGATGGGATGTGCAACTGTCAATGAAAAGTATGCTGATGAATTTGCAAGCTATTTTCAAACAGTTGAAAATTATACTAATCCGCAAGATTGCTATTCAGCTCTCAGAGGTTTAAGGTCGCTCAAAGTTCGATTGAAGGAGCACGAACGGTCAGCATTTGAGGTTGCGTACTGGCTTGAAAAACAGGATATTGTAGATTGTGTTATTCATCCCGGGCTGGAGTCGCATCCTCAACACTCGTTATGGAAGAGAGATTTTCTAGGAGCATCTGGCTTGTTCTCATTTACGTTCAAAAAGTCATATTCAGCTGATCAAATTACCAAATTTGTTAACTCCCTTGAGATGTTTGGGCTCGCGTTTAGTTGGGGCGGTTATAAAAGTCTTTTGACTGCAAGACCTTACAAGCGTGATGGTCAATGGCTTTATGATGGTAAGCATGTAATCCGACTTAGCATTGGGCTTGAGGAAACACAAGAATTGATCGAAGATTTACAGCAAGCCTTTAAGAGCCTATAGTTATTTCTGGGCTAGCTCCCTTTTATCGTTTACAACAGTAATGCGCTGCATATGCCTAAACTCGGGTAAATAGTCACATACAGCATAGTGCTGAGTAATCCGATTATCCCAAATGGCAACTGAGTTATTCTCCCAATGAAATCGTACTTGAAATTCAGGTTTGTTCATGTGTTGATACAAGAATTGTAGTATGTGATCGCTTGGCCCCTGATTTTCATTGACAATATTTCGGGTAAATGACTGATTGACATTAATATATTTGAGGCCCGATACTGGATGAGTTTCAATAACTTTATGGACCGCTGACCCAACCTCTTTAAGGGCATCATTCACTGATGCAACACCCCCTTCTCTAAGGTAGTCGTTTCTAAATGTTCCCATATCATGGATGGCCTCAAGATTTTCAAGAAATTGCTTCCAGCCCTCAGGCAATTGATTATAGGCGGCACTCATGCTTGCCCAAAGAGTGTCCCCTCCAAATTTAGGAACCTCAACTCCATGAAGGATACTTGCAAAAGGTGGATTAGATTTAAATGTTAGGTCTTTGTGCCAGTCTGCCGTGTCAGGTTTATTGTTGGCATCATTTCTGAGTAGAACAATACTTTGGTAACCCTCAACATGAGGGTAGACTGGGTGTCCAGGGTCTATTTCTCCCAAGCCTTCAGCGAGATGCATATGAGATTCAGGCGAAAGCTCTTGATCTCGAAAAAAAATCACCTGATGCTTAATCAGTGAATCATAGATTTGATCCAGATTTTCAGAATCTAAATGATTAAGTGATACTCCCGAAATTACTGCACCAATTGAGGGTGTTAATGGCTCGGCTTTAAACATCTATAGCTCCATTTTTTTTTGAATTTTATACCAAAAAACTGACTAGTTAGTTTTTTTTAAAAACCACCATACTAACACAACAAGTTGTAACAATAGTAATGGAAGAACTGACAAAAGAACAACTTCCCAGCTAAAATTGAAGACGAACCATCCAGCTGAGAGTGCTGCAAAAGCCTGAAAACCAAACACTAAGAAGTCATTAATGGATTGAACTTTGAATTTTTCATTTTCATTGTAGGCTTGGGGAAGAAGGTTTGTTCCACCAATAAAAAGAAAGTTCCAACCAAGTCCAAGTAAAACAAGAGACCACCAATAATTTGTCAGCGCATGACTCATAAAGGCTATCAAAACTGAGACGAATAGAAACAAAATACCAATCAGCATCATTCTAGTCAGACCAATATACTTGACAACATAGGCCGTAAATAGTGAGGGAAGAAACATCGCTATAACGTGACTTTGAAGAACAAGTTTAGTGTGATGCAGCGAATGCCCATCCATAACATGCATACTTACGGGAGTAGCAGTCATAATAAAACTCATGACAACATATCCCGTTGTTGCAGCAGAGACAGCAACAATAAAAGAGCCCTGCGTAATGATGTCTTTTAGGGGTCGCTTTGATTTTTCTTTGTGCTCCTTGAATTTTGCAGCTGGCTCAAAAAAAGTCATGAATAGAAACGCTATGATGAAAAGAAACGCTAATAATAAGAATGATCCTACAAAATCAGTATTTAAGAGGCTTTTTCCAATAGTAGCAATTTCAGTTCCAAGAAATGCAGAAATTAATCCGCCCAGAAGAACCACGGCGGTGGCCGAGGCCCTTTGTTCTGGATTGACGCTCTCGATAGCTGCAAAGCGAAACTGCATCATTGTTGCAACGCTAGCGCCAAGACAAAAACTTGCAAAACTAAACAGAAAGAATATTTCTTTTGTAATCGAAAAAATGCACAGGCCAATCAGTAGGATAGAATAAATGCATGCACTTAAAAAAACTTTTTTCCGACCAAATATTGACATCAGTCGAATCACAGGGATCACGCTTAGAGCAGTTCCAACAACGATAGTTGCAACAGGCAGTGTCGATAAACTTTTCGTTGGAGCAAGTTCACTGCCAATTATTCCCGCAACGAAAACCATAAAAACACTCAGAGACATAAATAAGGATTGACAGGCAGTCAAAATCCATACGTTTCTAGGAAGGCTAAGCATTATTAGTTAGATTGTTATTTCTTTGTAGGTCGTTTCCACTTGTCAATGGTCGACTGTTTATTTCTACTCAGTGTGAGTTTATCATCTGGAGCATTTTGAGTAATGGTTGATCCCGCTCCAATGGTTGCATTTTTACCTATGATGACTGGAGCAACTAATTGACTATTAGATCCAATAAAGGCGCCATCCTTAACTTCGGTTTGATGTTTATTTGAGCCGTCATAATTGCAAGTAATCACACCTGCACCAATATTTACGTCAGCTCCAATATTGCTATCACCAATATAGCTCAGATGCGACACTTTAGAATTACTTTTAATTGTAGATTTTTTGACTTCAACAAAGTTGCCAACCTTGGAGTGATCACCTATGGTTGTATCGGGTCGAATCCTGGCAAAGGGACCGATAGTTGTGCTCGACCCAATAATCGAATTTTCAATTATGGAATTCGGCAAGATAGACGTATTATCACCGATTTTTGAGTCTTTTATAATGCAGTTAGGCGAAATCATAACATTTTTTCCTAAAACATTATCCCCCTCAAAGACAACATTAACATCTATAGTGCAATCATCTCCAAAGTTCAAATCACCTCGACAATCAAAACGCCTAGGATCCATAATAGTCAGGCCTGAGGACATTAAATCTTCAGCCTGTCTCACTTGATAGGATCGTTCAGCTTGGGATAGCTGTTTTTTGTCATTTATACCCATGACCTCTGACGCGTTTTCGCATACAAATGAGGTAATATTAACATTATCTTTGACAGCACTTTCAACAATATCGGTTAGATACAGCTCCCCTTGCACATTATTGGGCTTTAATTCATTCAAATACCTCTTTAATAGAGAGCCCTGAATCGCCATGATTCCAGTATTGATTTCTTTGACTTTTAACTCCGATTCACTAGCATCCTTTTGTTCGACAATAGATTGAATCAGTCCATTTGAGTCTCTGATTATTCTTCCGTATCCAAAAGGATCATTTAGTACAACGCTCAAAAGTGAAAATCCAGAAGGGCGAGCTTTGATGAGAAGTTCTTCTAATGTTTTGCTTTGAAGTAGCGGAACATCACCATAAAGTATTAGGCAGATCGAGTCATCATTAATGAATGGGATTGCCTGCTGAACAGCGTGACCAGTCCCCAGCTGTTTTTCTTGCAGTACCCAGTTAATTTTATTTTTCGGCATTGCTGCTTTGACAGCCTGAGAATTATGACCAACAATTACATTAATTGTTTCAACGTGATCGCTTGATGCATCTACAACGTGTTGAAGTAGACATTTATTGCCAACCTTGTGAAGTACCTTGGCAGTTTGAGATTTCATTCTTGTGCCTTGACCAGCGGCTAATATAATGGCAGTGTTCATCTTAATGCTTGGCAAAAATCTTTTTAAAAGGAATAATTATCGGGTTAATTTATTAATTTTTGTATAATGTTACCCTTTGTACCTTTTAATGGCCAAATTAAAAAAGATTTTGTAATGTGCCTGTCATATTTCAACTTTATGATTCTTCTCTAACTCTATCAAATGATTCAATCATTCAATGTATAAGAAACTAACTGCTGAGTTACTCGGTACATTTATACTTGTGTTTGCAGGCACCGGAGCGATTATGATTAATGATATTGCTCAAGCCATCGGCCATGTAGGTATAGCGTTAACTTTTGGTTTTGTGATAGTAGCCTTGATTTATAGTTTCGCTCATGTTTCAGGTGCCCACTTCAACCCAGCAGTGACTATAGCTTTTTGGTCAATGGGTGAATTTAATAAAAGAAATGTTATCCCCTATATCGCTGCACAAATAATTGGTGCAGTGCTGGCAAGCCTATGTCTTTTTTATCTCTTATTGGAAAATTTTTCTAACGTATCTGAGGTGAGCTATTTAGGCGCGACTATTCCTAGTGGTTCTGTATCACAATCTTTTGGTTTTGAATTTATTTTGACCTTTGTCTTGATGATTGTGATTTGTTCATCGGCTGTTCATGGAAAAGCTACAAAAGATTTTGCAGGTCTGGCAATTGGACTGACTGTTGGACTTGAGTCAATGTTTGCAGGCCCAATCACTGGCGCTAGTATGAATCCAGCAAGAAGTATAGGTCCAGCCATTGTGAGTGGAAACCTTGAGTACCTATGGGTATATATTGTGGCAACTTGTCTAGGTGCTGTTCTGGCATCGATGGTTTTTTTAAGAGTCTTTAAATCAGACAATTAGATTAGTCAGATGAGTAAAAAAGTTTTGGTTCTTTGCACAGGAAATAGCTGTCGAAGTATTATTGCAGAGGCGCTCATCAATCATACATTCAATGGTCAAATTGAAGCTCATTCTAGTGGTGTTTCTGCAAGTGGTAAAGTAAACCCTAAGGCAAAAAAAATATTAGAAGAAAATGAAATGTGGAAGAGTAGCTATTATTCTAAAGATATAGATTCCATTATTCATATTCCTTTTGACTTAGTCATAACTGTTTGTGAAAATGCAAGTCAAACATGTCCGATTTTTCCTGGAAATATACCTGTCAAACATATAGGATTTGATGATCCTGATGGTCAAGGATATGAATCTTTTAAACTTTGTTTTGAGGAAATAAAAGAAAATTTATTGCCATTTGTTCAAACTTGTCTTAGCAATTCAGCATCAAGCTAATTATTGAAAAATATTCAACGCTTTTTTAAATTGAGTGAATTGGTTTAAGCCAATGGGATAAGGTTTTTTTTTACAGTTATAATAATTGTATTGAATTCAATTAAACATACTAAGTCGATGAGACATTAAATCATAAAAGATTAAAAATTATTATTTATAATGTGCATTTTTCTGAGAGTTAAATTTCAGAAAGAGTTTGTGATTTTTTAAAATATTTTTAACCAATTACCCTAGGGAGAAGTTTAGAGATATGAAAGGAAAAGACAATATAACAAGTTTATTTGGTAAGTCACCAATAAGTCCACTACAAAAGCACATGAAACAAGCGCACTCTTGCGTTAAGGAGTTTGGCGTGTTTGCTAAAGCTGCTAATTCTGAAGATTGGGAAAAAGCTAAACTATCTCATATTTCAATTGGCAAAAAAGAGCAAAAAGCAGATGTCCTGAAGAAAAAATTAAGAATGAATCTTCCCAGTACATTTATGATGCCTTTTTCTAGAAGGGACTTATTAGATGTGCTTCTAATTCAGGACTCAATCGCTAATATTACAAAGGATCTCGCAGGATTAATGATGTCTCGAAAGATGTCATTACCAAAAGAAATTGCTGAAGACTTTATAAATTTAGCTAATCTATGTATCAAAACTTCAGCTGCAGCATTGTTAGCCATTAATGAGTTAGATGAGCTCTTAGAAACTGCATTTAGTTCTCGAGAACGCAAAATTGTTGACAAGATGATCAAGAGAGTTAATGAACTAGAGCATGAATCTGATGTTGCTCAAGAGTTAATTAGGAATAAACTTTATCTGCTTGAGGCTTCTCTGCCACCTATTGATGTGATGTTTTACTATCGGGCCATTGAGTGGCTCGGGGAAACCGCAGATGCAGCTCAAAAAGTAGGATCGCGTTTCGAAGTTATGCTCACAAAATAGGAGAACATAATGGAAATCATCATACAAAATAGTGAAATTCTTATTATGCTCGCCATTGGATTTGGGCTTTTTATGGCATGGGGTATTGGTGCTAATGACGTAGCTAATGCTATGGGCACTTCGGTTGGCTCTGGTGCTATAACTTTTAGGCAGGCAGTGATTATTGCTGTTATTTTTGAGTTTGCTGGCGCTGTTCTAGCTGGTGGTGAGGTGACCGCAACAGTTCGAAAAGGTATTCTTGATGCTGGTGCATTTTCATCCAACCCAGAATTACTAGTATATGGAATGCTGGCGTCACTCTTGGCTGCTGCAACATGGCTTTTAATTGCATCATCACTCGGTTGGCCAGTATCTACGACACATTCAATCGTTGGAGCAATTGTTGGTTTTGGAGCAGTTGGTGTAGGCATAGAGGCTGTGTCATGGAACAAAGTGTACGCCATTATTGCCAGTTGGGTAGTTTCACCCCTTATTGCAGGAACCATGGCTATTATTATATTTAAAAGCCTGCAGCGTCTTGTAATTGACACAGATCGACCACTTGAGAATGCAAAAAAATACTTGCCTTTTTATGTCTTTTTTGTTGGATTCGTCCTCTCTTTGGTAACCCTTTTAAAAGGCCTTAAACATGTTGATTCGTTGAAACACCTTGGTAAAGATTTACCAACCAGCATGATGATTGCTACCTTAGTTGGAATATTGGCGTCTATTATCGCTGCAACCATTATTAAGCGTATTAAAACAAATCCTGAAGATGATAATGAGTTCTCCTATGCGAATATGGAGAAATTATTTGGTGGACTGATGGTGATTACGGCGTGTTCAATGGCTTTTGCTCATGGATCAAATGATGTTGCTAACGCTATTGGACCATTAGCTGCGGTCTACAGTATAGTTGAGTCCGGAGGACAAATTGTTTCAAAAAGTGCATTGCCTTCATGGATATTGTTAGTTGGTGGTGGGGGTATAGTATTTGGACTTGCAACCTTTGGTTTTAGAGTGATGAAAACTATTGGTAAAAATATCACTGAGCTTACTCCAAGTCGCGGTTTTTCTGCTGAACTTGCAGCAGCAACCACCGTTGTTTTTGCTTCTTATACCGGTCTTCCAGTTTCAACTACTCAAGTACTTGTTGGTGCCGTTCTTGGAGTAGGTATTGCAAGGGGCGTAGCATCGCTAAACTTAAGAGTTGTAAATAGAATATTTCTTTCTTGGCTCATAACATTACCGGCTGGTGCAGTAATGTCGATTTTATTTTTCTTTACCCTAAAAGGAATATTTAGTGCATAGAGCGTATAATATGTAGACGTATTGATTAGGGTAAGATTATGACATTGGAAGAGGTACAAGCAAAGCTAGAGCAAGGTATAGAAGGCTCTGAAGTTGTTATGGAGGGCGATGGTTGTAACTGCTCAGCAGTTATTGTCTCTCAAGCATTTGATGGCCTATCATTGCTTCAAAGACAAAGGCTAGTTTTGGGCCTCGTTAAGGAAGAAATAAAGAGCGGAGAACTTCACGCTTTAAGTGTTAAAACATTTACCCCAGATGAGAGATAGTATATAATTCACTTCTTTTTAGAAACTTGAAGATTTAAAGTTATGCAAACAGATATTCACCCTTCATACGAAAATATTAAAGTTGTGTGCAGTTGCGGTAATTCATTTGAGACTCGCTCGACTTCAGGTAAAGACGAAATTCATCTTGATGTTTGTTCAAGTTGCCATCCTTTCTACACTGGAAAGCAAAAAATCATGGATACTGCAGGACGTGTTGAAAAGTTCAAATCACGTTACGGCGCTTTCAAACGTTAATTTCAAATTAAGACGCACTTAAAGCCACAAATGTGGCTTTTTTTGTGTCACAAGGAAACTAAAGAAAAGCCTTAAAATTGATATAATCAAATATTTTTGAGACAACAAAATGGCATTCGACTACATTAATGCACTACTAAAAAAAGAAGTAACCCGAACACCTATTTGGGTAATGAGGCAGGCAGGAAGATATTTGCCAGAATATAGGGCTACTCGAAAAAAAGCTGGAGATTTTTTGACGCTTTGTAAGTCAAGTGACTTGGCATGTGAAGTGACGCTTCAGCCCCTTGACCGTTTTGATTTGGATGCTGCTATTCTTTTTTCAGATATCTTAACTATTCCAGATGCAATGGGTCTTGGACTATATTTTGTTGAGGGTGAGGGCCCTAAGTTTACTCATCCACTGAACACACTTAAAGACATTGAGCAATTGCTAAAGCCAGATGTTTCTAAGGAGCTTTCTTATGTAAGTAACGCTGTCTCTGTTATAAAAAAAAATCTGAAGGGTAGAGTTCCGCTGATTGGTTTTACTGGAAGTCCATGGACACTCGCTACCTATATGGTTGAGGGGGGATCCAGTAAAACTTTTTCAAAAGTAAAAGCTTTGATGTATGAGAATCCGAAACATATGCATCAGCTTCTTGATGTCCTTGCTGATACCGTTATAGATTATCTCAATTCTCAAATAGAGGCTGGGGCTGACTCAGTTATGATTTTTGATACGTGGGGCGGTCTTTTGAATAAGGAGAGTTATGAAAGCTTTTCGCTAAGATATATGTCAAAAATTGTTGATGGGATTAAGCGAGAATACGAAGGCAGAGTCATTCCAGTGACTCTTTTTACAAAAGGAGGCTCAGCTTGGCTAGAGCAAATAGCTGCGACTGGTTGTGATGCAGTTGGAATTGACTGGACCGTTGAGATAGGAGATGCGGAGAGACGAGTTGGAAGTCGGGTAGCATTGCAGGGTAATCTTGACCCATCGGTTCTCTATGCATCGTCAGAGGTTATTAAAACTGAGGCGCATAAAATTCTAGATCAGTTTAAAGGTTCAACTGGACATGTATTCAATTTAGGCCATGGGATTACACCTGAGGTTAATCCAGAGAGCATGAAGGTCTTAGTCGATGCAGTGCATTCATATCCAAAATAAAAAATCAGTTAAATAGAGATTTAGTGTCACTATGTTAAAATTAATTTAAATAAAAAATAAAACAATACCATGTCGCGAATCTTTAATATTTTCAAACAACTGGATGAAGCTAATCAAACTGCTTTTATTCCTTTCATCACTGCTGGGGATGGTGGCCTAGATAATTGTGAAGCGCTTGTTTTTACTCTTGCAGATAGCGGTGCTGATATTATTGAATTAGGCATGCCATTCTCTGACCCAATGGCTGATGGTCCGGTGATTGCCAAATCACATGAGAGAGCAGTAGCTGATGGTATAGATCTTCATGATGTTTTTGCAATCGTTGAAAGGTTCAGAGAACATAATCAAAGTACAGGTATTGTATTAATGGGTTATACCAATCCAATTGAAGTTTACGGATTTAAAGATTTTGCAGCCAGAGCTGATGAAGCTGGAGTTGACGGGATTCTAGTCGTTGACATGCCACCTGAAGAGGCCGCAGACCTTAAAAAAGAACTCGATAAATATCAGATTGATTTAATCTTTTTAGTTGCGCCAACAACAACAGATGCGCGTTTAGAACATATTTCAAAGATAGCGAGTGGATACATTTATTACGTTTCTCTGAAAGGGGTTACAGGTGCAGGTAATTTAGATGTTGACTCTGTCAACTTCCACTTAAAGAGAATGAGAAACTACATCCAAATCCCTGTTGGTGTTGGTTTTGGAATTAAAGATGCTCAAACAGCAAAGCAGGTTGGTGAAAATGCTGACGCTGTGATTGTTGGAAGTGCCCTGGTTTCAATCGTTGAGGAGCTCTCTTCTGACAGGGATAAAATGGTCACTAAGGTTGGGAATCTGGCTAAAGAGATCTCTAACGCAATAACTTAACTAAGGCAAAGTATGAGTTGGTTAGAAAAAATAATGCCATCAATTGGCAAGAATGCAAAAAAGAATATACCAGAGGGTCTCTGGAGTAAATGTCCTGAGTGCAATCGAGTTCTTTATCAGGAGGAGCTTCAGCGTCTACTCTATGTTTGCCCAAAGTGTAATCACCATCTAAGAATTTCAGCCAGAAAAAGACTGGAGAATTTTCTTGACATGGAAAATCAGATTGAGATAGCAGCTAATGTTCAATCAGCCGATCCTTTAAAGTTTAAGGATCAAAAAAAATACAAGGATCGTTATCAAGATGCCCAGAAATTTACTAAAGAAAAAGATGCTTTAGTTGTTAAAAGTGGTTTTTTGAAAGGAATGCCAGTTGTCACAGCGGCATTTGATTTTAATTTTATGGGCGGTTCAATGGGCTCAGTTGTTGGTGAAAAGTTTGTGAGGGCAGCTAATTCTGCTATCAAAAATAATCAGCCTTTTGTTTGCTTTTCTGCCAGCGGCGGGGCGCGTATGCAAGAAGGGCTATTTTCTTTGATGCAAATGTCTAAAACATCTCTTGCTGTGAAACTATTGGCCGATAAAAAAATTCCTTTTATTTCAGTTTTAACAGACCCTACCATGGGCGGCGTCTCAGCAAGTCTTGCTATGCTTGGAGATATCCAAATCGCTGAACCCAATGCAAGGATTGGTTTTGCTGGAGCAAGGGTTGTCGAGCAAACCGTTCGCGAGGAGCTTCCAGAAGGTTTTCAAAGGAGTGAGTTTTTACTCGAGAAGGGTGCTATTGATATGATTGTTCCCCGCCCAGAATTAAGAAACAAGATTTTTCAATTGCTATCAGCACTTCATTCCTCAACATAATTTTTTAATATTAAGTATTAAACCTTGAAAATATATTTAGCTAATCCCAGGGGCTTTTGTGCTGGAGTTGACAGAGCTATAGAGATAGTTGAGCATGCCATTGAAAAGCATGGCTCACCTATATACGTAAGACATGAGGTCGTTCATAATAAATATGTTGTCAATAATCTGAAGAATAAAGGCGCTATCTTTGTTGATGAAATTTCTGAGGTTCCAGAAGGTTGTGTAGTAATCTATAGTGCTCATGGAGTATCGCAAGCAGTTCGAAAAGAAGCCAATGATATTTCAGCTATTATTTATGATGCAACTTGTCCACTGGTGACAAAGGTGCATAAAGAGGTAATTCGTCGCCAAAAAAACAATCATCAGGTGATACTTATCGGCCATGCTGGCCATCCAGAAGTTGAGGGAACTCTGGGCCAGTCTGATGAATCTAACAGCATCACTTTAGTTGAATCAGTTGGTGATATTGATGGATTAAATTTTAACCAAGAAAGAGATATTTCTTACACTACCCAAACAACATTATCTGTTGATGACACATCAGAAGTTATTGAAGCATTGCAAGAGAAGTTTCCCAATATACAATCTCCAAAGAAGAGTGATATTTGTTATGCAACGCAAAACCGACAGGATTCAGTAAAAGAGGTCATAAAATATTCAGAAATTCTCATAGTCATTGGTTCAAAAAACTCTTCAAACTCGAATCGCCTCAAAGAGATTGCCGATAATCAAGGCAAACCAGCTTATTTAATAGATAGCTCTGATGACATTGATGAGCAGTGGTTAGATAATATTAATTCGGTAGGAATAACTGCAGGTGCTTCGGCTCCAGAGATTTTGGTTCAGGAGGTAGTAAGTTTCTTGATGTCACAGGGTGGTCATGAGATTATTGAGGTAGAGGGGGCAAAAGAAGATGTTAATTTTCCTGTGCCTGCATCATTAAAAAATTAATAAATATAGAATATAAATAATGAAAAAATACAACATTTATGGAATGGGCGCTGCAATTGTAGATACAGAGGTTGTGGTAAGTGATTCATTTATTAAAGATAATGATATTGGCAAAGGCTTGATGACTTTAGTTGATGCAGAGAGACAAAAATATCTTCTTGACTCTCTTACCACTCAGCGTGTACCTGTAAAGATGAGTTGTGGCGGTTCGGCTTGTAACTCCGTTGTTGCAGCAAGCATGTTCGGTTCAAGCACCTTCTTCTCTGGCAAGGTGGCTAATGATGAGGTTGGTGACTTTTTTATAAAAGATTTAAATAAATCGGGAGTTGATTTTCATCAAGTAGACCCATCAAGTGGAGTTACTGGAAAGTGCCTAGTCATGGTTACGCCAGATGCAGAAAGAACGATGAATACTAATCTGGGCGCGAGCCTCGAGTTAACATATCGTGAAGTTGATGAAGAAGCGCTAGCCAATTCAGAGTGGTTATATATTGAAGGATATGTTGTGACCGATGATCAAAGAACAGCAGTTGCACGAGATGCAATGCAGTCCGCAAAAGACAATGGTGTTAAGACCTCCCTAAGCCTTTCTGATCCTTTTGTTGTTGAGGTATTCTCAGAAAATATTAAAACTATAATTGGAGATGATGGCCTTGATTTGATTTTTTGTAATGGGGATGAAGCAAGAAGCTTTACAGATACTCATACTATTGAGGCAGCTGCAGAAGGCTTAAAAAAATACGCAAAGACTTTTGTGATTACTAGGGGTCCTGGCGGATCATTAGTATTTGATGGTGTTAATCTAATTCATACTGAAGGGGTTTTAGCAAGCGCAGTAGATACGAATGGTGCAGGCGATATGTTTGCAGGTGCTTTTTTACATGCTTTATGCAGAGGCAAGGGTTTTGCATGGGCAGCTGATTTTGCAAATGCCGCCTCCTCAAGAGTAGTCAGTCAATTCGGTCCAAGAATTAATTCAATTGAATACATTAGTCTCAAGCAGCAATTCAAATTAGATTAGTTTGTGCAAATATCCTTGTATATTTGCATATAATGCATAGAATTGGCACTTGAAGTTAAAAAGTTAAATCAATTTAAATTTTTGAGGTAAGTTATGAAGAAAGCAGTAAGTAGATTATTTCAACTTCGAAAAGCTTTAGATGAATGTGAAAAAGAATTTGGGTTGAGTGGATATTCTGAGGTGGAAAAAGCAGTTTTTTCATTTATAAGTTCTAATTCAAATGTCACTATCACTTCAATAAAAAATGACCCGTACTTTTCAAAATACTCCTTATCAACAATCAAAAGAGCAGTTCTTTTCCTAACATCTAATAATATTGTTAGGGCTGATCAGTCGACTTTGGATAAAAGAGAGATGATCTTGTCATTTCAAAAATAACTGCAAATTTATCAAGTGAGCGAAGCCTATAGAGAACTCACTATAATAAAATCCAATAGGACTCGACTGATTCTGCTAGCAGCGAGAAATAAGTGAATACAGAATGGCGGTTGCCACTACTTGCAGTTAATGATGCTTTTTATCTATAGGTTATTAGAATGCAAGAAAATATAACTAAAGACCCTCTTCTCGAAGTGCTTCAACCTCAAACCATAACTTTCTTGATAGTTGTGCTTTGTTATTTTATAAATGGGCCTGCTTATCCCTTTGAAGGAAATCTTATCTGGCTTCCTTTAGGTGCAATGTCACTCTGTTTTCTGTTGTTTGGTTTTAGGGTAGCTCTTGCAGCAATTTTTGCCTCGCAATGTTCCGAATTTTGGTTTAACTCCCAGCCTTTTTTTGATCAGTTGACACTGGTTATGACTGTTTCAGGAACACTTGGGCCCGTTCTTGCTATAGCAAGTATGAGGTTTTTTAAATTATCTAATTTTTTTGATGGCGAGAAACTTGTATTTCACCACCTTATTTTTTTAGCAATCTTAACTGCGTTATTTAATACGCTTATTGCATTTTTTGTATCTTCTTATATTGTTTCAAATGGTCAAGCTAATGAGGTAATTCATGCGACCGACTTTTTAAGGAACTACTTAATGGGTGATATTTTAGGCTGTTTGTTAGTTTTATTTTTTGCAGCTCTTGTGGTTGTTCCATTTATCAAATACTTTTTTCCAAGGATTACTCCTTCAGAATAATTTTTGACGAAGAATATTCTAGCTCTTTTATGAGTTCGAGCTAACTAAACCAGTGACTTAACTATATTGCCAATTTTTTTAATTCTAAATTGATCAGCCTCCATAACTTCTTTTACTACCAGAGTTTTTGGATTTTTTAGATGAAACTGTTGAGGCTTTGTTTGGATTAGATTGATAATTTTTGATGTATCAATGTTATTGGTGTCATTTAAAGTAATTTCTGCCTTGTCGTCATAGATATTGATTTTAAGAATTCCAATATTTTGAGATAAATTCTTTAGGGAGGATGACTCAAATAAATTTTGAGTTGGCTCAGGAAGAGGCCCAAATCGATCAATCATTTCAACTTTTAGTTCTTTCAATTCGTCTTCCAGCTCAGCACTTGCAATCCTTTTGTAAAGAATAAGTCGCTCATGAACATCAGGCAAGTAAGTTTCTGGGATGATGCAGGCAATCCCTGGATTAATTTCTATCTCATCCAGTGAAGCATCTTTAATATCAAGTTTATAGTTATTCTTTATCGCATGAATGGTTCGTTTTAGTAAATCATGATAAAGATTAAAGCCAATCTCAGAAATCTTGCCGCTTTGATTTTCACCCAATAAGTCACCCGCACCCCTTATTTCAAGGTCATGATTCGCTAACATAAAGCCAGCGCCCAACTCTTCCAATGAAGCAATTGCATCCAGACGTTTTCTAGCATTATCAGTTATTGATTGGTGTGATTTAATGACCAAATAGGCATAAGCTTTGTGGTGAGAGCGGCCAACTCTGCCGCGAAGCTGATGAAGCTGAGCAAGGCCAAAATTTTGTGCATTGTTAATAATAATAGTATTGGCGCTTGGTATATCGATTCCAGTTTCAATAATTGTTGTGCAAACTAGAATTTGAAAACGCTGGTGATAAAAATCAGTCATTATTTGCTCAAGTTCCTTGCTTGGCATTTGGGCATGGGCAATCCTAATTTTTATATTCGGCATAAGTTCTCTTAATGACTCTGCCATGTTGTCAATCGTATCGATGTCATTATGCACAACAAAAATTTGACCACCTCTATGGAGTTCTCTTGAGCAAGCTTCAGTAATTGTATTGTTGTCCCACTCATCAATAAAGGTCTGTATTGCAGTTCTTTTTGCTGGAGGAGAAGCGATAATAGATAACTCCCTCAACGAACCAAGTGCCATATTCAGTGAGCGTGGGATTGGTGTTGCTGTCATGGTTAATATATCGCTTTGGCCACGGATTTTTTTTAATGACTCTTTTTGTTTAACGCCAAATCGATGCTCTTCATCAATAATTATTAAGCCAAGATTTTTGTATCTAATACCACCTTGAATTAGTTTATGAGTTCCTACTACAATATCAATTTTTCCTAGTTTGAGGTCTGATTTGATTTGTGTTTGATCTTTAGTACTTTGAAATCTAGATAGAGACTTAATAACCACTGGAAATTTAGAAAAACGATCATTAAAGGTTTGATAGTGTTGGTTAGCTAGAAGCGTTGTTGGAACCAGAATAGCAACTTGCTTTCCTGATTCAACAGCTAAGAAAGCAGCCCTCATTGCAATTTCAGTTTTACCGAATCCTACGTCACCACAGACCAGTCTGTCCATGGGTTTATCAGATTGCATATCCATTAAAACATCATTCATTGTTTTAATTTGATCAGTCGTTTCTTCAAAGGCAAAACTTGATACAAAGGAACTATATGAGTCCTTAGGGCTGGGGTATGAAAAACCTTTTTGTGACTTACGTTTTGCATAAATTTCTAATAGTTCAGCAGCAACATCATAGAGTGACTCAGCCGCTTTTCTTTTTGCCTTTATCCACTGCTGACTTCCTAATTTATGCAGTGGTGCGTTATCCGCACTCACTCCAGTGTATCTTGAAATGAGGTTTAAGCTCGTGATAGGAACCAACAGCTTTGATCCATTTGCATATTCTACTGAGATAAAATCTTGTTGATTGTCATCAAAGCTTCGACTAATCAGACCTAAATAGCGCCCAACGCCATAATGCTCGTGGACTACAGGATCACCCAGTTGAATTTCAACTAAGCTTTTTATGGCCTCATCAAAATCTTTGTGTTTTGCTCGACGCCTACGTTGCTGCCTAACCACATCTTGTCCAAATAAATTATTTTCAGTTATGACCGCTATTTTTTCAAAAATAACACCTTCACTTAAACTTGCATGGGTGATACTGAGTTTTGAATCTCGATTGAGGAAGTCAGACCAGTTAGGGCACTCTTCAGCTTTTAAATCATACGAAGATAGCAAATCATTTAAAACGCTTTGCCTCCCCTCTGATTCACAAACAATTAAAGTGCGTCCATTAAAGTTATTAATGAAACTGAATAGCTTATTCAGTGGTTTCTTGGCCTCAGCTTCAATTTTAACTGGAGGGAGCATTACAGATTTAAAGTCTAAACCCCCATCTTTGAGTGTCTTAGATGTTTGAATTTGAACCTGCTTTTTTTTCTTAAGGGCAGCAAAAAAATCGTCACTATTTAAAAAAACCTTGTTAACTGCAAGGGGCAATCTTTCCAGTGAGTTCTGACAGTAGTTAAAGCGCTCTAATAACTCTGCAGTCTGCAGATCAATTGACTCAGAAATTCCTTTTTGATAAGCAATGACTGAATTATCTGGAATGAAATCAAACAATGTTTCAGTTGTTTCAAAAAACAATGGCAAATAGAACTCTATCCCTCCTGGATAGCGTCCCTCACTGACCTCTGTATAAATGAAACCATCCGTATTACCAAACTCAGAAACGTAGTTTTTTTTAAAGATATCGATACTAGCTTTATCCGATGCAAACTCTCTTGCAGGTAAAAGTTGAATTTCTTCAATGACTTCAATAGATCTCTGTGAAGATGGATCAAAGGATCGAATCGACTCAATTTCATTATCAAAAAGATCAATTCTATATGGGTTTTTTACGCCCATTGGGTACATGTCAATTAGCGCACCTTTTAATGAAAATTCACCTTGCTCCATAACCGTTGTTACTCTTCGATATCCAATCCTTATAAGATTTTCAGTAAATGAGTCAATCTCAAGATTCTGGTTATTTTTAAGACTAAGGCTATACTTATCTATAAAGCCTCTTGGACATATTCTTTGAGACAGCGCCTCAATTGTAGTAACGATAATCCCAGACTCAAGGGATGATAATTTGGCTAGCGTACTAAGCCTTGAAGAGACAATGTCAGGATGAGGTGAGAAGTGATCAAATGCCAAAACTTCCCAGCTTGCAAAACTAAGAATCTCAATGGATTTGTTAAAAAAAGCGAGTGATTTATTGATTTTGTCATAATGCTTTATATCACTAGCAATGTACAGAACAAATCCTTCGTTAGATTCTGCATATTCTAGAAGTGCAAGTGCTTCTGAAGGACCAAATAGTGAGCCCCAATAATTCTTTCTGAAGTCTGAAGGGATTGACTTAGATTCTGCGGGATAAACTAGGCTCATAGAACGTGAACATTTTCCTTTGCGAGCATATCGATTAATTGAATTGTGGGGAGCCCAATAAGGCTGTTAGGATCATCACCCTCCATTTCAGTAAATAATGCAATTCCTAAACCCTCTGATTTGAAACTGCCGGCACAGTTAAGGACATCTTCCTTGGATAAATACTTTAATATTTGATTATCTGATAGTGTCTTAAATGAAACCTTGAAATGTTCGACATGAACATGAATATTAAGATTTTTTGTGTTCATCAAAACTAACCCTGTAAGAAAGTTTACAGTTTTTCCAGAACTTTTTTTGAGTTGAAGGAATGCATTTTCATGACTGCCAGGTTTGGTTAAGATGGAGTCATTGGCTTTGTATCCAGTATCCAATGTAGCTACCTGGTCAGAGGCAATAATCAAGCCAGTCTTAGATTTTGCCACTGCCACTGCCTTTTCCTTTGAGAGGCGAGTTACTAAGTCAATGGGCGATTCGTTCACTCTTCTATCCTCATTTATCTCCGGAGAAACTACTTCGAAGTCGAGTCCTAGCTTATCAAGGATAGCTTTTCTGAATGGCGAAGATGAGGCAAGAATGAGTGACACTGAGAGATTAAAGATTGTAAAATAATCTAATATTTTACTTCAATCAGGCTGAATTAATGCGCTTATCAATAGTAGTGGCAATGGATGATAATCGTTTGATTGGTAATAAAAATCAACTTCCATGGCATCTTCCAGCTGACTTGGTATACTTCAAAAAACTTACCACGGGCAAGTCAATATTAATGGGAAGAAAAACTTATGATTCCATTGGGAGGCCACTTCCTAATCGAAGAAACATTGTAATTACCCGTAATTCAGAAATTACAATACCAGGATGTGAAGTAGTTTTGAGTTTAGGTCAAGCGCTTGAACTCACAAAAGGAGAGGAAGAGGTAATGGTTATCGGCGGTGCAACTTTGTGTGATCAGCTTCTTCCAGAAATCAACAGACTTTATATTACCAAGATTGATGGAGAATTTGAGGGTGATGTTTTCTTTCCAAAATATGATCATCTTAATTGGAGCCAAGTGAGTTGTGAGTCACATAAAAAAGATAGTGTAAATGAATATTCACACCATTTTATTGTTTTAGATAGAGTCCAATGAAAAGGCTGATCTCGCTAACTTTATTGATTGTATTCTTGTCGGGTTGCATCTTTACTAAGGTCGTTACTGTTCCTATGAGAGTAACTGGCGCAGTGGTCTCTGTAATTCCAGTGGTTGGAGATGGCGTTGATAATATCTTGGGCACTAGCGCCGATGTCATCGACGCGATACCTATTTAGACTACTTTCAAGTGCTTCTTATCTTGGGCGGCTAGAACTTCTTTTAGGGCCCTAGGCATAACCTTGACGAAGTGCATAGCCTCTTTATCCCAGTTATCTAGTATCTTTCCAGCTATTTTTGAGCCTGTATATTTAAAATGCTTTGTTGTAAATTCATGAAGCTCAGATAGTGACTCCTTATCCATTGGATCAAAGTCAATCATCGCAGAGTTTGCTCTTGACTCTAAAGTTTGATTTGGATTATAAACATATGCGATACCTCCACTCATACCAGCACCAAAGTTTCGACCAACCTCACCTAGAATGATAGCTCTTCCACCTGTCATGTACTCACATCCATGGTCACCAATTCCCTCAACAACAGCTATCAAACCAGAATTTCGAACGCAAAAGCGCTCAGCAACTTGGCCTGAAAGATACAGTTCGCCACCTGTTGCGCCATAACCACAAACATTTCCAGCAATAATTTCATTTTCAGAGGAGTAGGTTGAGTCTTTAGGAGGATAGACAATGACTCGACCACCGGACAATCCTTTTCCTACATAATCATTCGCATCACCCTCTACAGACATAGTGATTCCTTGAGCAAGAAAAGCTCCAAAAGATTGTCCAGCAGAACCTTGGAAATTAATTTGAATTGAATCATCCTTGAGATTATTACCTTGCCTTGATTTAACAACATGAGAGGACAACATGGCCCCAACAGCTCTATCGACATTCGAAATACTAGACTCAAATTGAACTCTCTTATCGTTTTCAATAGCCTGTTTAGACTTCTCAATTAAATCGAGATCTAACTGATCTTCAAGTTGATGATCTTGCTTAATACTCTGATAGGTTCCAGCGTCTCTGTATAGGTTTTCAGCAGGAGTTAATATTGAACTTAAGTCAATTGAATCTTGCTTCCAGTGATTGATCGCTTTATTCATTTCAAGCATATCGACTCTACCAACCATATCTGTTAATTTAGAAAAGCCAAGTTCAGCCATGATAGTTCTCAACTCTTCAGCAACCATAAACAAATAATTAACTACATGTTCTGGTTTCCCAGTAAATTTTTTGCGCAATACTTTGTCTTGAGTGGCGATTCCAACAGGACAAGTATTCAGATGGCATTTGCGCATCATAATGCAGCCAAGAGTGATTAATGGGGCAGTAGAAAAACCAAATTCTTCAGCGCCTAATAAGGCAGCAATTGCAACGTCTCGCCCCGTTTTAAGTTGACCATCAGTCTGGATGACAACTCTTGATCGAAGATCATTCATTACTAGTGTTTGATGCGTTTCAGCGACACCTAATTCCCATGGCAATCCTGCATGCTTGATTGATGTTAATGGAGAGGCTCCAGTTCCTCCATCATGTCCAGCAATAACAATATGGTCAGATTTTGCCTTCGTGACTCCAGCAGCAACTGTCCCTACACCAACTTCGGATACTAGTTTGACACTGATACGTGCATCTGGGTTTGATCGCTTAAGGTCAAAAATGAGCTGAGATAGATCTTCAATAGAGTAGATATCATGGTGAGGTGGAGGGCTGATTAATCCAACACCAGCTGTAGAGCACCTAATTTTAGCAATACCCTCATCAACTTTTCCACCTGGAAGCTCTCCACCTTCTCCAGGTTTAGCGCCCTGAGATACTTTTATTTGAAGCTCGTCAGCATTATTGAGATAGTCAATTGTAACGCCAAAACGGCCTGAGGCAACCTGCTTAATAGCGCTTCTTCTGGAGTCACCATTCGCATCTGGAGTCCAACGTTTTGAGTCTTCACCCCCTTCTCCAGTGTTTGACTTTCCACCTATGCGATTCATAGCTATAGCAAGTGATTCATGAGATTCAGCTGAGATTGATCCAAAACTCATAGCACCAGTAACAAATCTTTTAACTATTTCTTTTGCTGGCTCAACTTTTTCAATATCGATTGCATTTCCATCTTTAAATGACATCAGGCCACGAAGCGTGCAATTCCTCGTGCCCTCTTCGTTTGATTTTTTAGAAAACTCCCAGTAAGCATTCTGATCATTGCCCCTAGCAGCTTTTTGCAAAGAGGAAATTGTTTGTGGCTCCCACATATGCTTTTCACCACCACTTCTCCAGTGATAGTGACCCAGATTGTCCAGTGATTTTGTTAAAAATGCTTTATTATGTTGAGCTTCAGATTCTTGTTGAATGACATCAAAACCTACTCCACTGATTCGGCTTGCGGTTTCAAAAAAGCACTTATTCATGACTTCATCAGAGAGACCAACAGCCTCAAAAATTTGAGCACCTTTATAGGATGCTAGAGTGGAGATACCCATTTTTGCCATCACTTTAAGCATGCCTTTGGCAATTGCCTTTCGGTATGCCTTAACAACATCATCATCACTATCCAAATTAATTAATTTGTCTCTTCTGGCTTGCCATAAAGCTTCAAATGCTAGGTAAGGGTTGACTGCATCTGCGCCGAATCCGGTCAGTAGACAAAAATGATGAACCTCTCTTGCTTCTCCAGTTTCAACTATGATTCCTACCTGAGTTCGCATATGGTTAGCTACTAAGTGTCTGTGAACTGCAGAAGAGGCAAGGAGTGAGCTAACAGCATTTCGATTAGAATTTATTTCTCTGTCTGACAAAATAACAAGGCTGTGACCGTCTTTGATAGCTTGTGTGCTTTGTTCACATATTGAATCAAGCATTTCAGCTAGGCTATGATTTCCCTTCGTCTCATATGTTATGTCTATCGTCTTACTTGTCCAGCCTCTATGGTCGCATTGATTGAGTGCAGCCATTTCTTCATTGGTCAAAATAGGGTGATCAACCACCAGTCGGTGAGCATTCTCTTCTTTATTGCTCAACAAATTTCCTTCCGGCCCTATCGAGCAACTCAGAGACATAACCACTTCTTCTCTAATTGAGTCAATCGCAGGATTTGTAACCTGAGCGAAGAGCTGCTTAAAGTAGTCGTATATAATTCTTGACTGATCCGATAAGCACGCTAGTGCAGAGTCATTTCCCATTGAGCCAACTGGATCCCTTAGTTCACTGACTAAAGGCAACAACATAAATTGAAGAGTTTCGGTGCTGTAGCCAAATGCCTTAAGTCTGTTGATGAGGGTGTCTGGATAGAATCCTTTGGAATCACCCTCTGATGTCAAGTCGGCTAAGGATATCTGTTGCTTATTTATCCAATCTGCGTATGGATTCTTGTTTGCAAAACTATTTTTAATTTCATCATCATCAATGAGCTCGCCTTTTTTAAAATCTACAAGAAACATTTTTCCAGGTCTGAGCCTACCTTTTGTCTTAACGTTATTTGTTTCAACATCGACAACACCAACCTCAGAAGCCATAATGACTCGATCATCATGAGTTAGATAATAGCGAGACGGTCTCAGACCATTTCGATCAAGTACCGCTCCAATATAGCGTCCATCTGTAAAGGCAATTGATGCGGGCCCATCCCAAGGCTCCATGACGTTTGAAAAGTACTCATAGAATGCTTTTTTTTCTGAGCTCATTTCAGTATCATTCTGCCAAGCTTCAGGCACCATCATCAATACAGCCTCCTGAAGAGATCTGCCATTCATCAATAAAAACTCTAAAACATTATCAAAACTTCCAGAATCTGACACCTCAGTTTCTATGACTGGGAGTGTTTTTGACAGGTTGTCACCAAAGATATCACTCTCAAGAACCCCTTCTCGCGCCCTCATCCAGTTATAATTTCCTTGGCGAGTATTAATCTCACCATTGTGAGCCATAAACCTGCAGGGCTGAGCTCTGTCCCAAGAAGGAAACGTATTGGTCGAGAAGCGAGAGTGGACCATAGCTAAATAAGTGCTAAATTTTTTATTTCTTAGGTCAGTGTAGAAGTCTAATAATTGCGACCCCATGAGCATCCCCTTGTAGATGATTACTCTGGAGGATAAACTGCAGACATAGAACATTAAAGCCTGAGAAATTGACTCATCGGTTCGGATTATTTTAGAAATATTTTTGCGGATCACATAAAGGACTCCTTCAAAGGCGTCCCAATCTATATTGCTAGCGTTTTCAATAATCAGCTGCTTAATTTGAGGTTGTGATTCTCGAGCTGTATCCCCTACATTGGCAAGAATAGAGTCTACAGGAACGTCTCTCCAGCCAATTAAAGATTGACCTTCTTCATTAATAATTTTTTCAACTAGAGTGATGCAGAGGTCTCTTTCTTTTGGTTCCTGTGGCAAAAACACATTACCAACACCGTAGGAACCAGGAGCTACATTAATGCTGAATAGTCTTTCGATTTCATCTGAGAAAAACTCATGAGGAATGTCTGTCAGTATTCCAGCACCATCACCTGTATTCGCCTCACATCCGCATGCACCGCGATGGTCCATTCTTGTGAGCATCTCTAAGGCATCTTGCGTAATTTGATGAGATGAGTTGCTTTTCAGATTGGCAATAAATCCAACTCCACAGTTTTCTTTCTCATTGTTTGGGTCGTAAAGCCCACGCGCTTTAGGCAAATGTAATTGCTTTTTTTTCATAAATATTGAGTCTAGAACGGATACCCACGAACCTTGCAGTATACCTGAATATTTTAATAAATTAAAGACTAAATTATCCCATATCTATTGTTATGAAAGGGATTTTAAGGTAGAATTATTTCATTTTTCTAGTCATATGTTGGCAATAATTTCACCCTCAAAAACGCAAGATTTTTCTCAATGTAATATCGATGTCTTTTCTCAAACTAGGCAGATAGAGAGTTCAAATGAGTTAATTGGAATTCTCAAAAATAAAAGTAAATCCCAAATTTCAAAATTGATGTCATTGAGTGAAAAATTATCAGAATTAAACTTTGATCGTTTTCAAAAGTTTCAATTACCCTTTACACTTAAAAATGCTAAGCAGGCAATTCTTGCATTCAAAGGCGATGTTTATAACGGCATCAATGCCCCAGAGTTATCCCATGAAGATTTAGAGTTCGCTCAAGGCAAAGTTAGAATGCTATCAGGCCTTTATGGGGTTATCAGGCCGCTTGATTTGATACAGCCTTACCGCTTGGAGATGGGCACAAAGCTCAGTAATGGAAAAGGGAGCGACCTCTATGACTACTGGGGGTCGGACATCAGCAATGTGCTTAATGAAGATGAGTCTGATTTAATTGTTAATCTTGCTTCAAATGAATACTTCAAAGCGATTGATAAAAATACTCTCAATGCAAATATCTTGGATATTGTTTTTAAAGAAAAGAAAGGGGACGCCTACAAAGTGATTGGAATATATGCAAAAAGAGCGAGAGGTTTGATGGTTAATTATATTATTAGAAATAGACTAGAAAACCCTGAGAACTTAAAAGAGTTTTCTGATGAGGGTTATCGTTTCGATCACCGACTATCGAGCGAATCGTCTTGGGTTTTTTTGAGGGGTTGAAAGACACACTATTTTCATAACTATACAAGTCCCATAAAAAAATCTAACTGGTATTATTTTCACCAAATATTTAAGTTAGCAAATATATGATTAAAGTATATACATCCCATTCGTGTTTTTACTGCATCAGGGCAAAGAATTATCTGGATAACTTAGATGTAGAATATGAAACTCTGAATATTCAAGAGGATAGTCAAGCTCGCGATTTTTTTGTGAAATCTGGGTTTAGAACTGTGCCCCAGATTTTTGTAAACGATACTTTACTCTGCAGTGGTGGATCAGATGGGTTAGTTCAAATGAGTAAAGAGGATATCCAGGATAAATTTCTTGAGATTACAGGATCACCACTCTAAACTCCTCTTATCCCAGCAATGCCTTGTGCACCAATACTCAAAGCCTGATTCATTGAGCTTCTATCCATTCCACCAAGCAGATAAATGGGCACTTCACTTTGAGAGATAATCTCTGAAGCTTTACTCCATCCAAGAGCCTGAGTATCGGGATGTGAGAGAGTTCTATTGATTGGCGAGAGGCTTACATAATCCATTGATATTTTTTCGGCATGCTTTACTTCCATTAAGTTATGAGTGGAAGCCCCTATAAGCTTTTCTTCAGGAAGATCTGTTGATGAAAATTTCAGCAGTTCTTTTGTGGTTAGATGCCATCCATCACATTGCTCTTTAAAAGTCATTTGAGGCATATTTAAAACAAGCTTTACGTTACTTAATTCGCATAATTTATGAAATTTTTCAATGTAGGACTTATCAAGCTCATGCTTACTTCTGAGTTGAATAATTTTGACTCCATCAGCAATATGCTGGTTGCATTGATGAAGAATAGAGTCAGATTCATGATTGTCAGGAGTTATCCAATAACTATTTGGAAGAGAGGCTTTTTTAATAATTTTCCACATGGTCGGCAAAAGCTTGAAGTTTGCAAAGTCATCAATACTGCACCAAGAGTATTCTTGACCTTCTTGACCTAATGGAATTCCAGAATATTCATCAATCATATAAACGGAGAGGTTAATCATCTTTTCAGGATACTGCTGTTGAATTGTCTGAGTCAGGCTGCACTTTTTAACTTGAATGCCTGTTTCTTCAAATAACTCTCGCTTCAGCGCATCCTCATGGTCTTCATTGCTTTCTACCTTGCCCCCAGGAAGCTCCCAAAAGTCAGACATAAACTGATTTTTTTGACGTTTAGCAATAAATACATCTTTTGAATCATTTCGAATTATTCCCACTACAACTTCAATCATTTTATTTTCTTAAGTCCACCTTGCCTATATATTTTATAGATATCTTTACATTATCTCCGTGATCATGAGACAAGGTAAAATAACTATTTTAATATTTGAGATGACACAGTGAGTCTTCAAGAAAAAATTAATGCAATATATTCTTTTAAAGATAGTTTATGTGAAAATCTAATTGGAATTGAAAAGGAAGGCCTTCGTGTTGCTCAAGATGGCAGTATTGCTCAAACTCCACATCCAGATAGTTATGGTTCGGCTTTGACCCATCCAGAAATTACAACAGATTTCAGTGAAGCCTTGGTTGAAATTGTGACGCGCCCAATCAAAGGGGCCACCAATGCTATTGATGAGTTATCTAAAATTAACCACTACATCAACCATCATCTAGCAAATAACGAGCGTTTTTGGCCAGCAAGTATGCCTTGCATCTTGAGAGGTAAAACTAATATTCCAATAGCTTATTATGGAGAGTCTAATCTTGGAAAAATGAAGACAGTGTATCGCCGAGGCCTTGCCAATAGATATGGCAGCGTTATGCAAGCTATTGCTGGCATTCACTTTAATTATTCATTTTCATTAGAATTTTGGGATTCATATCAAAAAACTATAGTTTCAGAAAGCTCATTAGAGTCTAAAAGATTCATGAGTCATCACTATATGGCCTTAACACGAAATGTATTGAGATATGGCTGGCTGGTTACATATTTGTTTGGAGCTTCTGCTACAGTTTGCAAATCTTTTATGCAAGACTACCATGACCACAACTTAGAAGAGTTTGATGATAATACTCTTTATCTCCCCTATGCAACCTCCCTCAGAATGGGTGATATTGGTTATCAGAACTCTCAGGAAGATAAAAAAGGCGTAAAGGCGAACTATAATAGCTTGCGTCATTACATATACAGTCTAAGAGCCGCAATGCAAAGCAATTGTGAAGATTGTGAAGCTATCGGTGTAAAACAAGATGGGGAGTATCTTCAGCTTAATACCAATATTCTTCAAATTGCAAATGAGTACTACTCTTCAGTAAGGCCTAAGCCAATAATAAATGGGAGTGATAGACCTCTTGGTGCGTTATTAAAAAAAGGAGTGGGCTATGTTGAATTAAGGTCGCTTGATGTTAATCCATTAATGAAAGACGGAATTGATGAAGAGCAAGTCCAGTTTCTTGAATCATTCATGTTGTTTTGTTTATTAGAGGATTCACCTGTAGTTTCTACTGCAGAGATAAATGAAATAGATATAAATGCTAACTTAGTAGCTCACAGGGGGAGAGAACCTGATCTCAAATTGAATCATCAGGGTGAAGAGTTATTATTAAAAAATTGGGGCCAGTCTATCCTGAGTAAGATTACGGATTGCTCAGCTCTTCTGAGTGAAACTCATGTTGAATCGGTGAAACAAATCTCCAATAGGATCAATAATCCTGATTTGACCCCATCAGCTCAAATGCTCAATGAGATGAAGCATGAAGAAAAAGGATTTTTTGAATATACAGACCAGTTCAGTCGCAAATATCAAAAACTTTATAAAGATATGAAGATTGGCAATGGTTATTTTTCGGAGCTTGATAAACTGAGAGCTCTTTCACAGGAAAAACAACTAGAGATAGAGTCAGATGACACTGTAAGTTTTGATCAATTCTTAGACGAATATTTTTCAAGTGACACCTAAAGTAGACACAATTTGTGCCATCGCCTCTGCAATAGGGCAGAGTGGTATTGGCATCATAAGAGTTTCAGGACCTCTTGTTAAGTCAATTTTTAAACAGATTCTGCAGACAAATTTAAAGCCAAGATATGCCTACTACGGTCCATTCTATGATTTTGAGGGTTCCGTTATTGACAAAGGGGTAGCGATCTTTTTTCCAGGTCCAAACTCCTATACAGGTGAGGATATTGTTGAGTTTCACGGCCATGGAGGCGCAAGTGTACTAAGAAAGCTGCTTGAAACAATTACAGACTCCAAGGTCCGACTAGCAGAGCCTGGAGAGTTTACTAAGCGAGCATTCTTGAATGGGAAGATGGATTTGATTCAGGCTGAAGCGGTTCAAGATTTAATTCAATCAAATTCAGAAGAGTCAGCACTGAGTGCAGTCAGATCCTTAACTGGCGAGTTTTCGACAAAAATAAATGAGCTACTGTCTGAATTAATATCCTTGAGGGTTTTTGTAGAGGCAACGATTGATTTTTCTGAAGAGGAAATTGATTTTTTAGAGTCACATGAGGTATCAAGCAAACTTTATGCGCTTAAGAAGTCTCTCAACGATATTCTTAATACCGCTACCCAAGGCGCTATTCTTCGAGATGGTATATATGTAGCAATAGCTGGAAAACCGAATGCGGGAAAGTCAAGCCTCTTAAATTCTCTTACAAAGCAGTCCAGTGCCATAGTGACTGATATCGCTGGTACTACAAGAGATGTTCTCAAGGAGACGATTCATATTGATGGGATGCCTGTTCACATAATAGATACTGCTGGACTTCACAATAGTAATGATGTTATAGAGCAAGAGGGAATCCGACGGGCAAATATGGAAATCAAGAATGCTGATATTATTTTGCTTGTTTATGACTCAAATGATTCTGTGTTCGATTTAACGATCTTGCCAGACTCTGTAAAAGATAAACCAAAAATATTAGTGAGAAATAAAATTGATCTTGTTGGTTTAAAGCCCAGTGTTCAGAAAGTTGACCATGTATTGGATATTGCAATCTCTGCTAAAAATGGAGAGGGGGTTGATTCACTTCAAGATGCACTCTCTGAGTTTGCAGGATTGAACGCAACTGCTGAGGGCGTATTTTTGGCCCGAAAAAGACATATCAATGCTATCGAGGAAACACTTGTATTCATAAGTAATGCAATTGATCAATTAAAACAAGGCTCTAGCGAATTAGTTGCAGAGGATTTGCGCCAAGCGGGTCTTCAGCTTAGCCAAATAACTGGTGAATTCTCATCAGACGATCTTTTGGGGGAAATCTTCTCTTCTTTTTGTATTGGTAAATAGAGTACAATTAAGTTTTTCGAGAGAAAAAATCTGGAATTTTTATAGCTCTTCATTTCTCTCTATACTGTTGATTTAAATCACTATTTTGTTTGAGACCTGCATAAGTATTTATGTGCTTCAAACTTTATTTGACAAAAATTAGTAATATAGCTTGACGCTAGGATTTGAGCATGTATAATTTCCCGCTTTCACCGCACAAATCAAAGCTTTTTTGAGCGGTAGTTCTTTAACAATTTATCAAGCAACTTGTGTGGGCACTCGTGCAAGAAATTGTGCAGTGCACATAAAAAACAAAAGCAGATAAGCTTTTTAAAAAATTGAACTATTGGTTATAAAATGCCAAGTGTTCTAAAAAGTCAAAGATTGAACTGAAGAGTTTGATCCTGGCTCAGATTGAACGCTGGCGGTATGCTTAACACATGCAAGTCGAACGGAAACGATACTAGCTTGCTAGTAGGCGTCGAGTGGCGGACGGGTGAGTAACGCGTAGGAATCTGCCTGATAGTGGGGGATAGCCCGGAGAAATTCGGATTAATACCGCATAATCTATTCGTAGTAAAGTGGGGGACTTTCGAGCCTCACGCTATCAGATGAGCCTGCGTAAGATTAGCTTGTTGGTAGGGTAAAAGCCTACCAAGGCGACGATCTTTAGCTGGTCTGAGAGGATGATCAGCCACATCGGGACTGAGACACGGCCCGAACTCCTACGGGAGGCAGCAGTGGGGAATATTGGACAATGGGGGCAACCCTGATCCAGCAATACCGCGTGTGTGAAGAAGGCCTGAGGGTTGTAAAGCACTTTCAATTGTGAAGAAAAGTTAACGGTTAATAACCGTTAGCCTTGACGTTAACTTTAGAAGAAGCACCGGCTAACTCCGTGCCAGCAGCCGCGGTAATACGGAGGGTGCAAGCGTTAATCGGAATTACTGGGCGTAAAGCGTGCGTAGGTGGTTTATTAAGTCAGATGTGAAAGCCCCGGGCTTAACCTGGGAACTGCATTTGAAACTGGTAAACTAGAGTATGGTAGAGGAAAGTGGAATTTCTGGTGTAGCGGTGAAATGCGTAGATATCAGAAGGAACATCAATGGCGAAGGCAGCTTTCTGGACCAATACTGACACTGAGGTACGAAAGCGTGGGTAGCAAACAGGATTAGATACCCTGGTAGTCCACGCCGTAAACGATGATAACTAGCCGTTGGGGGGATTTACCCTTTAGTGGCGAAGCTAACGCGTTAAGTTATCCGCCTGGGGAGTACGGCCGCAAGGTTAAAACTCAAAGGAATTGACGGGGACCCGCACAAGCGGTGGAGCATGTGGTTTAATTCGATGCAACGCGAAGAACCTTACCTGGTCTTGACATCCTGCGAACTTTCTAGAAATAGATTGGTGCCTTCGGGAACGCAGTGACAGGTGCTGCATGGCTGTCGTCAGCTCGTGTCGTGAGATGTTGGGTTAAGTCCCGTAACGAGCGCAACCCCTATCCTTATTTGCCAGCACATTATGGTGGGAACTATAAGGAGACTGCCGGTGATAAACCGGAGGAAGGCGGGGACGACGTCAAGTCATCATGGCCCTTACGACCAGGGCTACACACGTGCTACAATGGGAAGGACAAAGAGCCGCGAAGCCGCGAGGTGTAGCTAATCTCATAAACCTTCTCGTAGTCCGGATTGGAGTCTGCAACTCGACTCCATGAAGTCGGAATCGCTAGTAATCGTAGATCAGAATGCTACGGTGAATACGTTCCCGGGTCTTGTACACACCGCCCGTCATACCATGGGAGTGGGTTGCACCAGAAGTGGCTAGTCTAACTTAGTGAGGACGGTCACCACGGTGTGATTCATGACTGGGGTAAAGTCGTAACAAGGTAGCCCTACCGGAAGGTGGGGCTGGATCACCTCCTTAAGAAAAGCATGAGTGTTCACACAAGTTGTTTGATAATATAAAAGTAAGAGAAAAAGACCAATAACCCAAAGTCAAGTTATTTGATATTAAGGGTCTGTAGCTCAGTTGGTTAGAGCGCACCCCTGATAAGGGTGAGGTCGGTGGTTCAAATCCACCCAGACCCACCATTTTCTGGGTTATTAGTTTTAATTGGGGCTATAGCTCAGCTGGGAGAGCGCCTGGTTTGCATCCAGGAGGTCAGCAGTTCGATCCTGCTTAGCTCCACCATTTTTCTCAAGTGAAAACTTAAATAAGATTTAGTCCTAAGTTTTATTTAAGTTTTTATACCCTTTCCGGTTTTAACTGGATTGGGAGCTCTTTAACAATTTGGATATGAAGTAAAGTTTGTTAAATACAATACAACGTAAGGTGTATTGCATTGACACAACAATTTCAAAAAATATGGATTCTCATTGATAGATTAATTTCTATCATTGATAAATAGAATTCACTGATTGTATCGAAAGATATAACTAGTGACTTCACAAGGTGAAATACGAAACCATTTAACCCAGATACTTTGGGGTTATATGGTCAAGTGAATAAGTGCATACGACGGATGCCTTGGCAGTAGAAGGCGATGAAGGACGTGATAATCTGCGATAAGCTTCGGTTAGCTGATAATAAGCTCTAACCCGGAGATCTCCGAATGGGAAAACCCAGTGATCATAAGATCATTATCCTTAACTGAATACATAGGTTAAGGAGGCAAACCTAGGGAACTGAAACATCTAAGTACCTAGAGGAAAAGAAATCAACCGAGATTCCCTTAGTAGCGGCGAGCGAACGGGGACCAGCCCTTAAGCAATTTTTTGATTAGTAGAATGTTCTGGAAAGTTCAACGACACAGGGTGATAGTCCCGTATACGAAAATCTTTTAATTGTGAAATCGAGTAAGGCGGCGCACGTGAAACGCTGTTTGAAAATGGGGGGACCACCCTCCAAGGCTAAATACTCTCTACTGACCGATAGTGAACAAGTACCGTGAGGGAAAGGCGAAAAGAACCCCGGGAGGGGAGTGAAATAGAACCTGAAATCGTATGCATACAAGCAGTGGGAGCAGACTTGTTCTGTGACTGCGTACCTTTTGTATAATGGGTCAGCGACTTACTTCTCAGTAGCAAGGTTAACCATTAGGGGAGCCGTAGGGAAACCGAGTCTTAAATGGGCGTTTAGTTGCTGGGAGTAGACCCGAAACCGGGTGATCTATCCATGGCCAGGGTGAAGGTTAGGTAAAACTAACTGGAGGCCCGAACCCACTTATGTTGAAAAATGAGGGGATGAGCTGTGGATAGGGGTGAAAGGCCAAACAAACCCGGAGATAGCTGGTTCTCTCCGAAATCTATTTAGGTAGAGCGTCATGTATTACTTCTGGGGGTAGAGCACTGTTATGGCTAGCGGGTCGTCAAGACTTAGTAAACCATTGCAAACTCCGAATACCAGAAAGTATGAGCATGGCAGACACACTGCGGGTGCTAACGTCCGTAGTGGAAAGGGAAACAACCCAGACCGTCAGCTAAGGTCCCAAAATTATAGTTAAGTGGGAAACGATGTGAAAAGGCATAGACAGCCAGGAGGTTGGCTTAGAAGCAGCCATTCCTTTAAAGAGTGCGTAATAGCTCACTGGTCGAGTCGGTTTGCGCGGAAGATTTAACGGGGCTAAACTATATACCGAAGCTGCGGATCGCAATTTATTGCGATGGTAGGAGAGCGTTCTGTAAGCCGTTGAAGGTGAACTGTGAGGTTTGCTGGAGGTATCAGAAGTGCGAATGCTGACATGAGTAACGATAAAGGGGGTGAAAAACCCCCTCGCCAGAAGTCCAAGGTTTCCTACGCAACGTTAATCGGCGTAGGGTTAGTCGGCCCCTAAGGCGAGGCAGAAATGCGTAGTCGATGGGAAACGGGTTAATATTCCCGTACTTCATATAACTGCGATGGGAAGACGGAGAAGGTTAGCTCAGCAAGGCGATGGTTGTCCTTGTTCAAGCGTGTAGAAATGGTTCTTAGGAAAATCCGGGAACCTCTATTTCAAGGCGTGATAACGATCCCTCTTTTGGGAGAAGTGAGTGATACCATGCTTCCAGGAAAATCCTCTAAGCTTCAGGTTATATGAAACCGTACCCCAAACCGACACAGGTGGACGAGATGAGAATTCTAAGGCGCTTGAGAGAACTCGGGTGAAGGAACTAGGCAAAATGACACCGTAACTTCGGGAGAAGGTGTACTCTTGTTATGTGAAATCACTCGCTGATAGAGCAGAAAAGAGTTGAAAATACTAGGTGGCTGCGACTGTTTATTAAAAACACAGCACTCTGCAAACACGTAAGTGGACGTATAGGGTGTGACTCCTGCCCGGTGCTTGAAGGTTAATTGATGAGGTTAGCGCTTGCGCGAAGCTTTTGATCGAAGCCCAAGTAAACGGCGGCCGTAACTATAACGGTCCTAAGGTAGCGAAATTCCTTGTCGGGTAAGTTCCGACCTGCACGAATGGAGTAACGACGGCCACACTGTCTCCACCCGAGACTCAGTGAAATTGAAATTGCTGTTAAGATGCAGTATACCCGCGGCCAGACGGAAAGACCCCGTGCACCTTTACTACAGCTTTGCATTGAACTCTGATCCTACTTGTGTAGGATAGGTGGGAGGCTTTGAAGCTTTAACGCTAGTTAGAGTGGAGCCACCCTTGAAATACCACCCTGGTATGGTTGGGGTTCTAACCTAGGTCCGTAATCCGGATCGGGAACAATGCATGGTGGGTAGTTTGACTGGGGCGGTCTCCTCCCAAAGAGTAACGGAGGAGCGCAAAGGTATCCTCAGCACGGTCGGACATCGTGCAATGAGCGCAAAGGTAAAAGGATGCTTGACTGCGAGACTGACACGTCGAGCAGGTAGGAAACTAGGTCTTAGTGATCCGGTGGTTCTGAGTGGAAGGACCATCGCTCAACGGATAAAAGGTACGCCGGGGATAACAGGCTGATACCCCCCAAGAGTTCACATCGACGGGGGTGTTTGGCACCTCGATGTCGGCTCATCACATCCTGGGGCTGAAGCAGGTCCCAAGGGTATGGCTGTTCGCCATTTAAAGTGGTACGCGAGCTGGGTTTAGAACGTCGTGAGACAGTTCGGTCCCTATCTACCGTGGGCGTTGGAGACTTGAGGGAAGCTGTTCTTAGTACGAGAGGACCGGAATGGACACACCTCTGGTGTTTCGGTTGTGACGCCAGTCGCATTGCCGAGTAGCTATGTGTGGAAAGGATAACCGCTGAAAGCATCTAAGCGGGAAGCCCCTCCCAAGATTAGGTCTCCCTGATTATTTAATAATCCTAAAGATCCCTCGAAGACTACGAGGTTGATAGGCTAGGTGTGGAAGTGCAGCAATGCATGAAGCTAACTAGTACTAATTGATCGTGAGGCTTGACCATATAACACCCAAGATATTTGGAGATGTTGTTGTGTCAACAGGCAATATGCCTTATAAACTTTACTTTATCCATTTTGTTATACCTCTGGTATAAAAACTTTTTAATTCATTTGAGTTAGGTTTCGACCTAATTCGAATAAGCAGTTTGCTTAGTGATAATAGCAAGTGTGACCCACCTGATCCCATCCCGAACTCAGAAGTGAAACCACTTAGCGCCGATGGTAGTGTGGGGTCTCCCCATGTGAGAGTAGGACATTGCTAGGCTTTTATTCAAAATACCCCGACCTTTTCTAAGGTGGGGTATTTTTTTATCTAGACTAATTCAAGTAAAATCGAGCTTCTTAAATAGAGTTCAATCTCAAAGAATTTATGATGAATAAACAAGAAGTGATAAGTGTTGTTGAAGGAATTATTGTTATTGATTCTGGATATTACAGTAAAGACTTTGCATCAATATATCTTCTGAGACAGAACAACAAGGTTGCCATTATCGAAACAGGCACCAATTACAGTGTTCCTATTGTAGAAAACGTACTCATTAAGAATGGCCTAAGTCTTTTAGATGTGTCTTATGTAATTCCAACTCATGTCCATCTCGATCATGCTGGGGGAGCTGGGGAGCTCATGAGGCAATGTGTAAATGCAAGTTTAGTGGTTCACCCGAGAGGCGCACGTCATTTGATTGATCCAAGCAAACTCATTGCAGGAGCAATGGAAGTCTATGGCGAAGAGAAATTCAAGGAATATTATGGTGAAATTATTCCAATAGATGCCAATAGAGTTACTGAGGCAGATGATAACTTTATTTTAGATTTTGATGGGAGAGAGCTTACATTTATTGATACTCCTGGACACGCGAGACATCATTTTTGCATCTGGGATAAGACAACGAAGACTATGTTTACTGGGGATACGTTTGGTATCTCATATCGTGACCTTGACCATCAAGATGATGTCTATATCTTGCCAAGTACTAGTCCTGTCCAGTTTGATCCAGAAGCCCTCATTAAAAGTATCAATCGAATCATGGAATTTAAGCCAGAGCGGATCTGCTTAACCCATTTTTCAGCCATTAAACCTACTAAGAAAGTTGTCAATAAATTAATAGAAAGTGTCCACTTTGTAAGCGATTTAGCAGTCAAGCATGCAGACAAAAATGATGCAGAATCAATCATTTATAATAATATGATGGATTATTTTCTTAAAGGACTGAATGAGATTGGTTTTCAAAATAATGATGTTGCAAAAGACAGACTAAGTCTTGATGTTCAAATTAATACTCAAGGCCTAATTTACTGGCAGAAAAATAGACAAGGATAAGACTTGAATCTAATCCTTTAATGAACAAATAAGTATAATACTATTTGGCTTTCCAAACTCAATTATGAAGAATCTTTTACTTTATCTAAATAAGTATTTTGCGAAAGTGCCATCGCAGCTTATTCCCTATCGTAAAGCAGTTCTCTTAGTTGCTCTACTGTCAACTATTTTTATGAGTTATGGCGCTTCTCGTTTTGTGCTCGATACGTCTTTTGATGTATGGTTTAGTGAGTCCGACCCTGCAATCGAGGCTTTGGATGAGTTCCGCGATCAATTTGGAAGTGATGATGGCCTCTTCATCGTTTATGAGGCAAAAGATGGGGATGTGTTTTCAAATAAATCACTTACTTTAATCTCAGAAATTACAGAGACTCTAGATAATTATGAGCAAATCAGTGATGATATATGGCTTAACCAGTATGGCTTAACTCCAGATATTGTTGAATCACTATCGCACATCAAGCGTGTTCAATCTTTATCAAACATTAGAATTCAGAAAAATGATGACGATGTTTTAAGTTCGCCCCGCTTAGTACCTAAAAATATTCCAAGTGATGTCAGTAAGCTAAATGCCATTAGTTCTGAGGCAGATGATCAGCCTTCTCTTGAGCTATTTATGTTTTCTAAGGATCATCGCTATGGGGCAATCTCTATCAAAACGGATTTTGGAGCTATTCCAGTTGTTCAAGAGTCTGGCGATGACTCCTCTCTTTTTTCTGACGATGATTGGAGTGATGATTTTGATGCTAGCATGGATGATAGCGCTGTCATCCAAAAAATTGAATACCAGCCTGACGAGCCTGCCCTTTATATTCCATTTATGAAGGCTATAACAGCGATCACAGAGCAGCCAGAGATGATTGGGCATTTCAACTTTTATCCAATTGGTAACTCTGCAATGATCTCTTTAGCTATGGACACTCTGATCCAGGCTGCATTCTTGTTGATAGGAATGGTAGTTATCATAAACCTTTTGCTTTGGACTTTGTTTCGCTCTGCCAGCGCGGTTGTTCTTCCTCAGCTTGCAATAGGTCTGAGTATATTGTTTGTCATTGGTGGACTGAGTTGGTTGAACTTAGCATCAACAACTCTAATCGCTTTAACAGTAATGCTTGTTATTGCGGTAGGTGTTGCAGACTGTGTTCATGTTATGAGCTCCTATTTGTTTTTTAGGCGAGATGGGAAGGAGCACAATGAGGCACTCTCTAAAGCTTATGGTAAGACTGGGGTTCCAATACTCCTAACAACCATTACAACAATGGCAGGTATGTCATCACTAGCTGCAATAGGCATGCCGATGTTTGTACAGTTTGGCCTTTCTTCCGCGGCAGGGGTTTTCTTTGCCTTTCTATACACAATCTACTTACTACCCGTTTTGTTAAATTACTGGCATCCAATGCAGATTACAAAATCAAGCAATGAAGATATTTATAACAAAAAAGGAATTAGAGTTATAGTCCTATTGCTGAAATCAAAGATATTAAGTTTTTTATGTTTCTTTGCAAAACCCCTATTAAGTGCATCAAAAAAAGTTGGTTTGACCTGGTTAGTGAGTGCTGAATGGCTCCAGCCATTATTAGACAGAATCCCAGCTTTTGTAGAGAGTTTCCGATACTTAATCGCTATTGTCTTTTTTGGTGGATTTATAGTGTGTTTGTATGGCGCAACGCAAGTAAAAATAGACTCTAACCTAGTTGAACTTTATTCTGATGATGTTCCAATTGGTCAGGCATATGACATTGTTGATGATAATATGATGGGGACTGGAAACATGGTCATAGTTGTTGATACTGCTGTATCTGATGGAATCATGGATCCTGCTGTCTTAAGCTCAATGGACAGACTTCAGGCTAAAATCGAAGATAGTTATAGTGATTACATTATCCGTACAAATTCCCTAGCTGACCTCGTTAAAGATACTCATGCGATTATGCAAAGTTCAGAGGAATTCAGAACTATTCCTGACAGTCAGATTGCAGTCTCCCAGCTCCTTTATCTCTTTAATAGTTCCAATCCAGAGGAGCGAAGAGCTTTGGTTAGTGATGATTTCAGTAAAAGTCATATTAGTGTTCAACTCAGGAATGCAGGGTCTGAAGAATACAAAGATTTTTTTGATGAGATTCAAAAAGATATTAATTACGAGTTTAATAAACTTACAGAAATCTATCCAGAACTCAAGGTTCAAATTACTGGCTCATTCGCACTAATGATGAGGTTAGCAGATGATATCAGCAAGAATCAATTTAAGAGTTTGGCGATAGCAGCAGTTGTCATCAGTCTTCTTATGATGCTGACTCTTGGTTCATTGCAGGCAGGTGTAATCTCGATTGTGCCAAATCTAATTCCTGCAACATTAGCGTTTGGACTGATGGGCCTTCTTGGAATTTCGCTGGATACAGATACGCTCATGATTGCGCCTTTAATTATTGGTATTGCGGTCGATGATACAATTCACTTTATTAGTCATTACAGAATGTCACTTGCTCAAAACCACAACATGAAAATCGCCCTGGTTGAAACCATAAAAGAGGTTGGACAGGCGGTTACGTTTACAACTCTCATATTGGGTTGCGGGTTTTTTATGTTAACCTTTAGTGACTATTTAGGATTAGCTAAAATAGGGGGCTTTGGCTCCTTAGCGATTTTTGTAGCGCTGCTATGCGACCTGTTGTTTTTCCCTGCATTGATAATGATATTTAAGCCAAAATTTGGCCAGAAAGATGTTGATGATAATTTAAACTTTATAGAGGTTTCAAAATGAATAAACCAGTAACAAATGATCTGAACTTAAAACTGCTCTTATTAACTTTCTGTTTTGCAATGTTTAGTCTAAATGCCGTCGCTGATACTGACCTAAGTGCCAGAGAAATTATGGAAAGAGTTGACGTAGAGTCTAGAAAATCAACAGACTCTGCGTTTACGAGAATGAAACTAACGACTTGCAAATATGGCAAAAAGGATGGCAAGATTAAGTGTGCTGAAAAGCCCCGGATTAAATTGGTCGAGAACGCACAAATTAATACCGGTCTAGATGATAAAGACACTAAGAGCGTTGCAATCATTCTTGAGCCAGCAAGTGAGAGGGGAATTGGAATGCTCTCTTATAGTTATGATGATAGTGATAGAGATAATGAAACCTGGCTCTATTTGTCTGCCCTTGGAAAAGTGAAGAGAATCAGTGTCAGAAACAGTGACGATGAGGAGACTGAGTCTGCTAGTATTTTCGGTACTGAAATGACAACCGAAGATCAGGAGTCTGGAAAGCTTGATGACTATACCTATGAACTATTGGAGCAGGGCAAGTTTAGGGGTCGTGATGTTGCGGTCGTTGAGTCGACACCAAAACCTCATCGACTCAGTAAAAGTAGTTATGGGAAAACCCAGAGCTGGGTAGATACCGAGAGATTTATTACCTTGAAGGTTCAAATGTTTGACAAGAACTCCAATCCTATCAAAAAGCTTGAGGTTGGTAAAGTTGAAAAAATTAATGATGTTTGGATGGGTAGAAGTCTAACATTTTTTAATACTGTCAGTAATAGGCTAACTAATATGAGGCTCGAAGCTATCAATTTTGGTGTGGATATCCAAGAGGATTTTTTAACTCAGAGAGCCCTTACTGACCAGGCCTTCAGAGAGAAGTATCTTAAAGATCTTCGCAAACAAGCTCAATAAACAATAAGATGTTTAATAGTTTTTTAAGACAATTTATTTTTGTAATATTTGGTTTTGTCTTCTTACTGAATGTTAACGCAGACGACTCATTTTTTGATGATGATACTGTTTTTGATGAATCTGAAGGGGAGTTTGATGAGTGGTCTGATGATAGTGATGTCTTTGGAGAAGATGCGGATATTGAAAAAAAAACATTATCTTGGTTAGACCTTGGTGTGACTCAAAAGTGGGGCTTTAATCCTGCAAGTGATTACAGTACCACTGAAGAAAGAACGGAAATCACTCTTGGAACTAGTGGCTCAGTCTCTGATTCGGGTTATGGAGAGGTTGAACTTAAAGCGACTCAATATTGGCCAAGTGATAGTAATTATTCAACTGAAAAAAATGATTTAAAAGTCGAAAAGGCCTTTTTACAGTTTAGTTTTGATGACTGGAGCACTAAGATAGGTAAATATACCATTGGCTGGGGTGAGCTCGAAGGCGGCGCACTTGATTTTGTTAATCCCTCTGGCGGATTGACTGATCCATCGATGTTGCCACAGTGGTTTTTGAGTGCAACGCGCTATTTTGATAATAGGGATTTAAGTTTTTTCTATAATACCAATCCAAAAATTTTGAAGAGTAGCCTCCTTATTCTAAAAAATGAAACCTATGATGAGTTTGGAATGCGCTATGGGATAAGTAGTGAGGGAAGTGATATGGCATTTTATCTTGGTCAGCTCGTACCCAATGATGCGCTCATAAATCTAACTGATGGAATGGTTTATGCAACCCCTTATCAATTAATAGGTTTTGGAATGAATAAGGCTTTTGATGACTTCTTGCTTAAGTTTGATATTGCCCTCAAGAACAATGTTCAGCACAATCGAAAAGGACAATTCATTAAAGTAGATCGGCTTGATTGGGACTTGGCATTTGATATTCAAAACGATGATAGGCAGTGGCTTATATCTATTAATTCTAAGTATCTTTTGGATTATGCTGATGATTATTTGACGCCTTCAATTTTAGGTGTTGGTGTAGGTGCAAAACGAAATAACATGAGCTACATGGTCAGCGTTAGTGATAAGTTTGGAGACTCTGACTGGAAGTGGGGATTGTCAAATGTTATATCTTCTAATAATGACTTAAATCTTAGTTCCGCAACTCTTGATTGGGACATTAATGATCAGTGGCAAGCTTCTTTTAGTGGGACTTACATCGATGCTAAAGATAATCGTGCTTTTGCTGTATTAGATGATTATCAGAGAGTTAATTTAGAAATTAAATATCAATATTAAAACTTAAGATATGAAGGTCAACTAAAAAAAACTGATGCAACCCTATCAATGAATCTATCAAAGTAGTACATAGTATAATTTATGGATAATAATTTAACTGACTATCATGTTAGAAAGTAAGCTTTTAAGGGGTAATATCGATTTTGTAGTTGAGCAACTCAATAGGCGAAACTTTTCCTTTGACGTTAATGAATTCAATGAACTTGAAAATGAAAGAAAAATTATTCAAGTGCAGACTCAAGAGCTACAAAATCTTCGCAACACGAAATCTAAATCTATAGGCCAGGCAAAGGCCAGTGGAGAGAATATTGAGCCGCTGCTTCAGGAGGTATCTGAACTGGGTAAAAAGCTTGATAATGCTAAAATTCAGCTCCAAGAAATCCAGACAAAGATTAGTGATATAACTTTATCGATGCCCAATATACCTCATGCCTCTGTGCCTAAGGGGAATACTGAGGATGAAAATGAAGAGGTTCTAAGCTGGCCACCAAAAGGCCCAAGTGAATTTGATTTTGAGCCCAAAGACCACGTTGATTTGGGTGAATTGCATGGAATTGATTTTGCGGTAGCTGCCAAGATATCTGGCTCCAGATTTGTAGTCATGACTGGAAAAATAGCAAAACTTCAGCGCGCTTTAACTCAGTTTATGCTGGATCATCACACTGAAAATAATAATTACAAAGAGACCTATACCCCCTATTTGGTGAATTCAGATTCTTTAATGGGTACAGGCCAATTGCCTAAATTTGAAGCAGATTTATTTAAAACCCATCTTCATGGTGAAGAGGGTGAGGCTAGAGCTCTTTATTTGATTCCAACAGCTGAAGTTCCTTTGACAAATTTGGTTCGAGACTCTATAGTTAAAGAGTCAGACCTCCCACTCAAATATGTTGCACACACCCCTTGTTTCAGATCAGAAGCAGGATCTTATGGTAAGGATACGAGAGGATTAATTCGACAACATCAGTTTGAAAAAGTTGAACTTGTTCAAATTTCAAAACCCTCTGAGTCCTACAAAGTGCTAGAAGAGCTAACCAATGATGCTGAGGGAATTTTGCAGTTATTAGAGCTCCCTTACCGGAAAGTGATTCTTTGTACTGGCGACCTTGGTTTTTCATCTGCAAAAACTTATGATTTAGAGGTTTGGCTTCCAGGCCAAAGCGCTTATCGTGAAATTTCATCGTGCTCTTGCTTTGAATCCTTTCAGGCAAGAAGGATGCAGCTGCGCTGGAAAAACCCTGAGACAAATGAATCTGAGTTTTTACATACATTAAATGGCTCAGGATTAGCAGTTGGAAGAACCCTGGTGGCAGTCATTGAAAACTATCAAAATGCTGATGGCAGTATATCTATACCAAAAGTCCTACAGAGCTACATGGGCGGCCTAACTAAGATAAAATAACCCCTTTATTATTTTTTGGAGTGAAAGATGAATCTACCACCAGAAATTTTCCTGATTGCAATGTTTGTGCTGATGTATTTTTTACTAATCAGACCACAACAAAAAAGAGCTAAAGACCACAAAAACTTATTGAAAGAATTGAAAAAAGGTGATGAGGTTGTTACTAATGGCGGCGTTATTGGAAAAATAACTGCGGTCGATGAATCTTTTGCTGAAATAGAAGTATCTTCAGGCGTTTCTATGAAAGTTCAAAAACAAGGTATCAATCAAAAAATGCCAAAAGGAAGTGTCAAGCCAATGACTAAGGCAACTAATAAGTCAAAGGCTAAGACGAAAGCAATTGAAAAATCGGAATAAAGGCTAAATACTCCATATGAACCATTACGCAGCCTGGAAAAATGTTCTAATTGTATTTTTCCTTTTTATATTAGGTCTCTTCGCCTTGCCAAATCTCTATGGTTCAGATTTGGCGATCCAAATTTCTGGATCTGGGAACTATGATGTCAGTCAGAGAGACCTCGATAAAATCAAAGATACTTTGTCAGATAATGGTGTTGGTTTTAAATCGATTTCTCTTGAGGACAAGAACGTACTTATCAGGTTTAATGACTCACAAACACAACTATCTTCCAAAGCAATTTTGAAGGATTCACTCACAAGAAATTATGTTGTTGCTCTAAATTTAGCGCCATCAATTCCTCAGTGGCTATCAGGCATGGGAGGTAAAGCAATGTCTTTAGGTCTTGATCTTAGGGGCGGTGTTCATTTCCTCTTAGAGGTCGATATGGATGCAGTCACTACGATGGCTTTAGATCGTTATTACAACGAACTAAGGGCTGAACTGAGAAAAGATAAGCTTTACAAGAAAATACGAAAAGAAGATAATTTACTGCTTGTTTCATTTAAAAGTGAAGCGCTTAAAAACGAAGCTAAAAAAGTTATTAAAAATGACCTTCCTGATCTAGTTATTGCTGAAGGAACTGAGCAAGAGCTCGAGTTAGGGTTTGAGATTTCAGCCACTGCTCAGGCCGATGCAAAACTTGGCGCACTCAAACAAAACATCACTACACTCAGAAATCGTGTGAATGAATTAGGCGTTGCTGAGCCGATTATTCAGCAACAAGGAACAGAGAGGATTGTTGTTCAATTGCCGGGAGTTCAAGACACGGCTAGAGCAAAAGAAATTCTTGGAGCTGTTGCGACAATTGAATTTAGAATGGTGGACGAAAAAAATGATGTCCAAACTGCAATTCAATCAGGAAAAACGCCTACTGGTTCGAAAATCTACAAGTTCAAGGATGGTCGACCTTTACTCCTGAAAACAAATGTGATCACGACTGGAGAGAACATTGTTGACGCTTCATCCAGCATGGATGAAAATAACCAGCCCAGTGTCAGCATTGTTCTAGATAGCTCTGGTGGACGCTCTATGCTTGATACAACCAAAGAGTTTTTGGGATATAGGATGGCGGTCGTCTTTATCGAAAACCAGGTTGAAACTGTGATGGAGGACGGCGTTGCTGTTAAGAAGCGAACTAAGACTCAAGATATTATTAACGCTGCTACAATCCAAGGAACATTCTCAAATCGTTTTCAAATCACTGGGCTGGATAGCGCAAGAGAGGCAACAAATCTAGCATTACTACTGAGGGCTGGTTCTCTATCAGCACCAGTAGAGATTATTGAAGAGAGAACAATTGGGCCAAGTCTTGGTTCAGACAATATACAAAAAGGATTGATCTCAGTGCTCGTTGGATTCGCTTTAGTGCTGATCTTTATGGCATGGCGTTATCGAGTTTTTGGTCTAGTTGCCAATCTAGCTTTGACACTGAACTTGATCACAATTATTTCTATTTTGTCTTTAATCCAGGCCACCTTAACGCTTCCTGGAATAGCGGGAATTGTTCTAACAGTTGGTATGGCAGTGGATGCCAATGTGTTGATTTTTGAGCGCATTAAAGAAGAAATCCGCTCCAGTAAAAATATTCAAAAAGCAATCTCATTAGGTTATGAAAAAGCCCTACTTACCATTGCAGATGCTAATATCACTACGCTGATTGCCTCCATAGTGTTGTTCAGTTTTGGTACCGGGCCAATTAAGGGTTTTGCGGTAACTTTAACTATCGGAATCATTACTTCAATGTTTACCGCAATCATTGTCTCTAGAGCGATCATAAATCTAATCTATGGTGGTAAAAAAGTTGAGGAGTTAGCAATATGAGTCTCAGATCTTTAAATATTCCAGTCATTGATTTTGTAGGCAAGAGGAAAATAGCGCTGATTTTTTCAGCAATTTTGTTGATTGCTTCTATAGCTTCTTTAGGCTTACAAGGCTTAAAATTTGGTATCGACTTTACAGGTGGCACTCTAATTGAGCTGGGTTATGAAAAAACTGCAGACCTTGAAAATATAAGAACTAAACTTGCAGAAGCTCAATATGAAGGGGCTAATGTGCAATATTTTGGCTCTGATACTGAAGTGCTTATTCAGTTAGAGCCTCAGGCGACATCAAGTGCAAAGTTAAGCTCTTCAATCATAAGGATGCTAGGCGATGGAATAGATGTCAGAAGAGTAGAGTTTGTTGGCCCAAAGGTAGGCGAAGAGCTAACCAATGATGGTGGGCTCGCAATGCTATATGCGTTAATTGGAATATTAATCTATGTTGCCTTTAGATTTGAATATCGATTCGCCTTAGGTTCAATTGCAGCTATAGTTCATGATGTCATTATCACGTTGGGCGTTTTTTCAATTCTTCAGATTGAATTTGATTTGACAGTCTTAGCAGCTATCCTTGCTGTCATTGGTTATTCTTTGAATGATACGATTGTTGTCTTTGATAGAATACGCGAAAACTTTTTAGCAACTCGTCACGTCGAGCCTGAACCTATCGTTAATGAGGCCCTCAATCAGACCTTATCAAGGACAATCATGACCTCACTGACGACCTTACTGGTGCTACTTGCTTTGTTTTATTTGGGCGGTGAAGTGATTAATAGTTTTGCAGGCGCATTAATTGTGGGCGTTGTTATTGGAACCTACTCCTCAATTTATGTTGCAAGTTCAATGATTCTTGCACTAGGCATTTCAAAGGAGGATATGCTTCCTTCTGAAAAAGAGAAAAAAGAGATTGATGCAAGGCCTTAGTTTGCTATCTTAGCTAAACTTCTCAAAAACAAGACAAGCGTTAGTTCCACCGAAGCCAAAACTATTTGAGAGTACACGGCTCAGTTGAACATCTTTTGTTTCCCTTACAATAGGCATCCCAGAGGCTTCACTGTCAAGATTTTCAATATTAACAGATTCAGTAACAAAGTCATTTTGAAGCATCAGCAGTGAGTAGATTGACTCATTTACGCCCGCAGCTCCAAGAGCATGGCCAGATAAAGATTTGGTTGAACCTATGAGAGGTATTGAGGCATCGCCAAAAGCCTCTTTAATTGCTCCAAGCTCTTTAACATCCCCTACAGGAGTAGAGGTTCCGTGAGCGTTAATATAATCTATTGGTCCATTAACATTTGCAATTGCAATTTCCATGCATCTTTTGGCTCCCTCACCCGAGGGCGCGACCATATCATAGCCATCTGATGTTGCGCCATAGCCAACAAGTTCGGCAATAATTTCTGCTCCACGCGCTTGTGCATGATCTAAGGACTCTAGAACAAGAGCACCACCTCCACCTGATATTACAAAACCATCTCGATCAGCATCAAAAGCACGAGAGGCATTAGTGGGCGAGTCATTGTATTTTGAAGAGAGTGCACCCATAGAGTCAAATAGCATTGAAGTTGACCAATCTAATTCCTCACCCCCGCCAGCAAAAACGACATCCTGTTTTCCAAGCTGGATTTGCTCCATTGCATTTCCAATGCAGTGAGCACTGGTTGAACAGGCAGAACTTATGGAGTAGTTAATTCCCTTAATTTTAAATAGGGTAGAAAGGCATGCCGAGGTTGTTGAGCCCATTGTTCTGGGAACTCGGTAAGGTCCAACTCTTTTTATACCTTTTTCTCTTAAAATATCTGCTGCTTCAATTACATTTATATTGGAGGCTCCACCAGAGCCCATAATGAGCCCCGTTCTTTCATGAGAAACCATTTCTGGACTGAGTCCAGATTCTTTGATTGCCTCATCTAATGCTATAGCATTGTAAATTGCAGCATCTGCCATAAACCTTAGCATCTTACGGTCAATGACTTCACTTGTATCAATTTCAGGAATAGAGCCATGAACATGAGACCTAAGTCCCATATCCCTATAGGTTTCACTGAATTCTATTCCAGATTTTGCTGATCTAAGTGAGTCTAAGACTTCTGATTTATTAGCACCAAGACTACTAACAATACCCATACCAGTAACGACGACTCTATTCATCAGAATGCTGAAGTATCAGTAAATAAACCAACTTTAAGGTTAGTTGCTTCATAAATAGTCTTACCATCAACCTCCATTGTTGCATCGGCAATTCCCATGTACAGTTTTCTTGCAATAACCCGGGATAGACTTACATTGTAAGTAACTTTTTTACTTGTTGGTAGGACTTGCCCTTTAAATTTAACTTGGCCTGAGCCAAGAGCACGCCCTCTGCCAGGTCCACCTAGCCAACCAAGATAAAACCCAACTAACTGCCACATAGCATCAATACCTAAGCATCCAGGCATGACAGGGTCCTCATTAAAGTGACAATCAAAGAACCATAAATCTTTATTGATATCAAGCTCAGCAGTCATACCTCCTTTGCCATAGTCTCCTGCATTTTCACTGATATTTGTAATACGATCAAACATTAGCATGGGTGGCTGAGGAAGTTGTGCATTGCCAGGACCAAACAGTTCTCCCTTACCGCATTGGATTAGATCTTCGTAGGAATAGCTGTTTTGCTTCATAAGTCTTATCAAGTCTTTTGATCAATAAATTTTAACATAGTTGAATTAAGCTTAAATCAACTTAAGGGTTAAGGTCATCAATGATGTCTTCAACATTTTCCAGACCAACCGATATACGAACCAGATTTTCAGAAATATGCGTTTGTTTTTTTTCTTCTTTTGTAAGCCTTACATGAGTTGTTGTTGAAGGGTGAGTGATGGTTGTTTTAGCGTCACCCAAGTTAGCCGTAATTGAAATCATTTGTGTATTATTGATGAGATTAAATGCCTCCTTTCTTCCCCCTTTAACCTCAAACGAGACAATACCTCCAAAGCCTGTCTGTTGCTCCTTAGCAATCTTATGATGGGGGTGACTTTCAAGTCCAACATAGTGCACTTTATCTACAAATGTTTGACTTTCAAGCCAAAGAGCCAGCTTGAGTGCGCTCTTACTATGAGCCTTCATTCTAAGACTTAGAGTTTCCAGACCTTTAAGGACGACCCATGCATTAAAGGCACTTAATGTTGGACCAGTAATTCTAGTAAATAAACTAATTTCATCAACAATTGATGCTTTTCCAACAACCGCACCAGCCAAGCATCTCCCTTGTCCATCTATATATTTAGTTGCTGAATGAATAACGAGGTCAGCACCAAGCGATAAAGGTCTCTGAAGTGCAGGAGACATAACGCAGTTATCTACCGCTAGGACTATATCATTTTGCTTTGAAATAGCAGCTAATTTTTTAATTTCAACAACCTCGCCTAGTGGATTCGAAGGAGTCTCTAACAGAAATAATTTAGTATTATTTTGAATACTGTTTTTCCATCCATCTAAATCGGATAAGTCTACAAAAGTAACTTTAATTTCAAACTTTTCAATAATGCTATTAAGAAGAACAATGGTTGTTCCAAACATGCATCTTGAGGCAACCATATGTTCACCCGGCTTAAGAATAGTCATTATGGTCGCAAAAATAGCAGACATTCCGCTTGCTGTTGCCTGACACTTTTCAGCTCCTTCTAGAGCTGCCAACTTATCTTGAAATGAGCTAACTGTTGGGTTGGTAAATCTTGAATAGACGTTGCCTTGATTTGTTTCAAAGCGCTCTGCAGCTTGCTCAGCACTATCAAAACGATAGCTTGACGTTAAAAAAATAGCGGCAGAGTGTTCCTGTTCATTGGAAGATTGATGGCCTTCCCGAACTGATTTGGTTTTAAAGCTACTATCTTTCATGATTTTGTTTATTAGTCAGCATCATTGTAGATCAATTCAGAGCTTTCATTCGTGATATTATCCTCCTTCGCCTTATCTGATCTCTCAGCTTCAAGGTTGTCAAGGTATGGTTTATCAATATCTTTTGTCAGATAATTCCCATCAAAGCATGAGCAATCAAACGTTTCAATTTCAGGATTGCCTTGTTGAACTGACCAAATTAAGTCATCAAGGTTCTGATAAATTAATTTATCGGATCCAATAGCCTCGCAAACTTCATCCGTACTTTTTTCGTGAGCAATGAATTCATTTTTACTCGCCATATCAATGCCATAAACATTAGGATATCGAACTGGAGGTGCTGCAGAGGCAAAAAAGACCTTCTTTGCACCTGAAGATCGTGCCATCTGTACAATTTCTTTGGAGGTCGTTCCGCGAACAATAGAGTCATCCACAAGCAGTACGTTTTTATCTTTAAACTCTAATTCAATGGCACTCAACTTTTGACGAACCGATTTTTTTCTTTGTTTTTGTCCAGGCATGATGAATGTTCGAGCAATATAACGATTTTTTATGAATCCCTCCCGATACTTCACCTCGAGCGCATTAGCGAGCTGAAGTGCAGCAGTTCTTGAGGTGTCAGGAATAGGGATTACCACATCAATTTTTTCATCAGGCCACTTTGATTTAATCTTATTTGCAAGCTTTTCACCCATCCTTAATCGAGACTTATAGACCGAGATGTTGTCGATAATAGAGTCTGGCCTCGCGAAGTAAACAAATTCAAATATGCAGGGTGACAGCCTAGGGTTTGACGCGCACTGCATCGAATGGAGTTGGCCTTTACGATCAATTACAATGGCCTCACCTGGCTCAATATCACGGATTATTTTGTAACCAAGTGCTGTCAGAGCAACGCTCTCAGAAGTCAGCATATACTTAGTGCCATCCTTAGTGGTTCTTTCTCCCAGAATTAGTGGTCGAATTCCATTGGGGTCTC
>CABXDP010000004.1 GCA_902511025.1 uncultured Gammaproteobacteria bacterium
TTCTCAGAGAGCTCTTTACTAACCTTAGAGTTAATATTATTTTTCTTGTCAGACAAAAATACTTTCACAAAGCCATTTTTTGAACCAGGAATAGCTCCCTTCACTAATAATAAATTGCGATCGTTGTCAACTCTTAAAATTTCAAGACACTCTTCAGTTACTTGCGCATTTCCCATTTGACCAGCCATCTTCTTGCCTTTGAATACTCTTCCAGGCTCTTGACACTGACCAGTTGAACCAATTGCACGGTGAGAAATAGAGTTACCATGAGTCGCATCTTGCATACTAAAGTTGTGACGCTTTACACCACCCTGGAAACCTTTACCTTTAGATTGACCAGTTACATTTATAAAGTGTCCCGCGCCGAAAAATGAAATATCAAGATTTGGCATTGCAGTGACCTCACTATCACTAAGTCTCATCTCCCAAAGGCCGAGGCCTATCTCTTGAGATGCTTTCGCATAATGACCCTTTAGTGAACTACTGACGCGACCAATTTTGGCCTCACCTTTTTTATTAACCTTCTTACCAGTAGTCACTTGAACTGCGTTGTAACCATCTGTTTCAACGGATTTAGTCTGCACTACACGATTAGGCTCTATTTTAATTACGCTAACTGATGAAGCCGATCCATCATCCGCCATCAAGCGAGTCATTCCAATTTTTTGTCCTACTAATGCAATTGCCATTTTCTTAATCCTTTCAGTTCAATTTAGTTAAGTTGGATTTTTACATCTACACCGGCAGCAAGATCTAACTTCATTAATGCATCTACCGTTTTATCAGTTGGACTAATAACATCCATCAACCTAACGTAAGTTTTTAACTCATATTGATCTCTAGCATCTTTATTTACATGCGGAGAAGTCAATACTGTAAAGCGTTCTTTCTTTGTAGGCAAAGGGATAGGACCCCTTACACTAGCGCCTGTACGCTTAGCTGTCTCTACAATCTCTACGGCTGATTTATCGATTAAACGATGATCAAATGCCTTTAATTTAATTCTAATATTTTGATTGCTCATTTGCCTATTTGCCTTATCTGTCTTCCAAAACGAAAAAACCGTCGATTATACAATAATTCGACGGTCTTAATTCAACTAATCAGTTGGTAATCTTCGAGACGACACCAGCACCAACTGTGCGTCCACCTTCTCTAATTGCAAATCTTAATCCCTCTTCCATTGCAATCGGAGCAAGAAGCTCAACTGTCATCTTCACGTTATCACCTGGCATGACCATTTCAGTGCCTGATGGCAACTCAACTGCGCCGGTCACGTCTGTTGTTCTAAAGTAGAACTGTGGACGATAGTTGTTGAAGAATGGAGTATGACGTCCACCTTCCTCTTTACTTAAGATATAGACTTCAGCTTCAAACTTAGTGTGCGGAGTGATTGTGCCTTTCTTAGCGAGTACTTGACCACGCTCAACTTCCTCACGCTTCGTACCACGAAGAAGAACACCGACGTTATCGCCTGCTTCACCTGAGTCAAGCAACTTTCTAAACATCTCAACACCCGTACACGTTGTCAACTGCGTGTCTTTAATACCTACGATTTCGATTTCATCACCCACGTTCACAACACCACGCTCGATACGACCCGTTACAACCGTTCCACGACCTGAGATTGAGAACACGTCCTCAATTGGCATAAGAAATGTCTTATCGGTGTCACGCTCTGGCGTTGGGATATAAGTGTCTAATGCATCAACCAACTTCATGATTGAAGGAACACCGATATCTGATGTATCACCCTCGAGTGCTTTTAGTGCTGAACCAAAAACAACCGGCGTGTCATCACCTGGGAATTCATATTCTGTTAGAAGCTCACGGATCTCCATCTCGACGAGCTCAACGAGTTCTTCGTCATCAACCATGTCCGCTTTGTTCATGTAAACAACGATGTATGGAACGCCCACCTGACGAGACAATAGAATGTGCTCACGTGTTTGAGCCATTGGTCCATCCGTTGCAGCGATTACAATAATAGCACCGTCCATCTGCGCAGCACCGGTAATCATGTTCTTCACATAGTCAGCGTGTCCTGGGCAGTCAACGTGTGCGTAGTGACGAGCCTCTGACTCGTACTCAACGTGTGCTGTTGAGATTGTGATACCACGCTCTCTTTCTTCAGGAGCATTATCAATATCAGCGTAATCCTTGAACTCACCGCCACGTGCTTCAGCCATCACCTTCGTTAGGGCTGCTGTTAAAGTCGTTTTACCATGGTCAACGTGACCAATCGTTCCCACATTCACATGTGGTTTGGTTCTTTCAAATTTTTCTTTTGCCATTTTTAATCCCCTGTTAAGAATTTAATTTTTCAATAACTTCATCTGCAACATTTCTAGGAGCAGCTGTATATTTAGCAAACTCCATAGAGTAGTTTGCACGCCCTTGTGACATTGAGCGAAGGTCTGTTGCGTAACCAAACATTTCAGCTAAAGGTACTTCAGCTTTAATTTGTTTACCAGCAGGAGTGTCATCCATCGCACTTACAATACCTCTTCTGCGATTAAGATCTCCCATTACATCACCCATATAGTCTTCAGGTGTTGATACTTCAACTTTCATCATAGGCTCAAGTAGCTGAGGGTTAGCACGCTTGACGCCCTCCTTGATACACATTGAAGCCGCAATTTTAAATGCCATTTCATTAGAGTCAACATCATGGTAGGAACCATCATAAACAGTTACCTTAACGTCAACCAATGGGAAGCCAGCAATTACACCATTCTGCATTTGCTCTTGAACACCCTTATTAACGGCAGGTACATATTCTTTAGGAATGACACCACCTTTGATTTCGTCTACAAACTCGTAACCACTTCCAGGCTCTTGTGGCTCAATTCGAAGATAGACATGACCATACTGACCACGACCACCTGATTGCTTGGCAAATTTGTGCTCATGCTCTACCAATGAAGTAATAGTTTCACGATAAGCAACTTGTGGTGCTCCCACATTACACTCAACGTCAAACTCACGCATCATACGATCAACAATAATATCTAGATGAAGCTCACCCATGCCCGCGATAATTGTTTGGCCAGACTCTTCATCTGAAGAAACTCTAAATGATGGATCCTCATTAGCAAGCTTTCCTAAAGCAATACCCATTTTCTCCTGATCGATTTTAGTTTTAGGCTCAACAGCAACAGCAATAACTGGATCAGGAAACTCCATTCTTTCAAGAATGATTTTGTCCTTCATGTCGCATAATGTGTCACCAGTTGTAACGTCTTTTAGACCAATTGCAGCTGCAATATCTCCAGCTCTTACCTCTTTAATCTCTTCACGATCATTGGAGTGCATTTGTACAATACGTCCAATACGCTCTTTCTTTCCCTTGGAAGAGTTGAATACAAAGTCACCAGACTTTAATACACCTGAATAAACTCTAAAGAAGGTAAGATTTCCAACAAAAGGGTCAGTTGCAATTTTGAAACCTAGTGCAGCAAATGGCTCACTATCTGACGGCAGTCTTGGAGCAATAGTTTCAGCTGCATCATCTAAGATTCCACTAATTGGTTCAACATCTAGTGGTGATGGCATATACATAATCATTGCGTCTAGAACAGCTTGAACGCCTTTATTTTTAAATGCAGTACCACAAAACATTGGAATAATTTCATTCGCAATTGTCTGCATACGAATGCCTTCCTTAATTTCGTCATCAGACAGAGTACCTTCCTCAAGATATTTTTCCATTAATTCTTCGTTTGCCTCAGCAGCAGACTCAATCATGAATTCACGCTTTTCATCAGCAAGCCCCTGAAGCTCTGAAGGAATATCCTTGATTTCATAGGTTGCACCTTGATCTGCCTCATTCCAGAATATTGCTTTCATTCTAATAAGGTCTACAACGCCCTCAAAAGCATCCTCTGCACCAATAGCAATTTGCATAGGTACGGGATTCGCTCCTAGTCGGGACTTAACTTGATCAACAACTCTTAGGAAATCTGCTCCAGCTCTGTCCATCTTATTAACAAAACCGATTCTTGGAACATTGTACTTATTAGCTTGTCTCCAGACTGTCTCTGACTGAGGTTCTACACCTCCAACAGCACAAAAAACGGCGCAAGCGCCGTCTAATACTTTAAGGGATCTCTCAACTTCAATCGTAAAGTCAACGTGTCCTGGGGTGTCAATAATATTGACACGGTGATCTTCGAACTGACCGTCCATGCCCTTCCAAAAACAAGTTGTAGCAGCAGAAGTAATCGTAATACCTCTCTCCTGCTCTTGCTCCATCCAGTCCATTGTTGCACTACCATCATGCACTTCACCAATCTTGTGAGTACGTCCTGTATATAGAAGGATGCGTTCAGTTGTTGTTGTTTTACCGGCATCAATATGTGCCATGATTCCGACGTTACGATAACGATTAATGGGTGTGGTTCTAGCCATGATTCAGTCCTTAAATTACCAGCGGAAATGAGCAAAAGCTTTGTTTGCTTCAGCCATTCTGTGAGTGTCTTCTTTCTTTTTAAAAGCAGTACCACGATTCTGGACTGCATCAAGTACCTCTCCTGCCAATCTAAGCTTCATTCCTTTCTCACCACGCTTTCTAGAAGCTTCAATAATCCAACGCATTGCCAGAGCAACCTTACGATCTGATCTAACCTCAACTGGAACTTGGTAAGTTGAACCACCAACTCGACGAGACTTAATTTCTACTTGAGGACCAATATTATCTAGGGCTTTCTTAAAAGTTTCAATTGGCTCAGCATTACCTTTGGATTCGATAGTATCTAATGCATCATAAACAATCTTTTCTGCAACAGATTTCTTACCATCAAGCATTAGAATGTTTACAAATTTAGCTAGTACTAGATCGCCGTACTTAGGATCAGGTAATATTTGTCTTTTTGGTGCGGCTCTTCTTCTCATATTAGTATTCTCTTTTAATTATTTTTTAGGTTTTTTCGTGCCGTATTTTGAACGGCCTTGCATTCTTCCATCAACACCAGTTGTATCTAGAGCACCACGAACCGTATGGTAACGAACACCTGGCAAATCCTTTACACGACCACCACGTATTAAAATCACTGAGTGCTCTTGTAAGTTATGACCCTCACCACCTATATAGGTTGTAACTTCTGCAGAATTCGTTAGTCTTACACGGGCAACTTTTCTGAGCGCAGAGTTTGGCTTCTTAGGCGTGGTAGTGTAAACACGAGTGCAAACACCACGTTTTTGTGGGCAGCTATCTAAGGCTGGAACACCAGTTTTAACAATCTTCTTACTTCTTGGCTTTCTTACCAATTGGTTAATCGTTGACATATAGGTTAATACTCCAATATATTTAATCTTCGCCCACTTTGGGGTGAATAAAGCCGGCAATTATACTTTGGTGGTATCTACGGTGTCAATGAATATTGGTCTTTTTTTCGATACTTTCAAAAAAAGATAAGCAGGCCGAGTGGACCATTTTGAAGACTTCATCAAATTTCCCTTCATAATAGGGATCAGGAACACTTCCTCCCAGGTAATCTTTGGAATAATCTAGCATTAATTCAATCTTTGAATGACTCTTTACTGGACACATTGATTTGAGTCTCTCGAGGTTATCAGAATCCATGGCAATAATATAATCGTAATAATAAAAATCACTCTCATGAACTTGTCTTGCTCTCTGGCTGGACAAGTCTACACCGTGATTGATAGCTGCTTGCTGCGCTCTTTGATCAGGAGAATTGCCGATATGGTATGCGTGAGTTCCAGCTGAGTCAATTTCAAAATTATGACTACAATTATGATTATCAACAATTGATTGAAATGCTCCTTCAGCAGTTGGTGAGCGACAAATATTACCCATACACACAAACAGAATTTTGTTTTTTAATTCCACTGTTTTAGCTTAAATAAGATTAATGGCACAAGTTTTCTCATTTTGGAATTATATTTCAATTTGTGCCAAGTTCAAATTTGATTTGAACTAAGCGTCTAATTAATAATGCAACAATTATGTAGCCCATGATTGCTAAATAATATTTATAATCTTCTTTATATAACAAACACTAATTTGACTGGGCCTGTGGGTAAATCACTAATTGAAATCGCTAAAGCAGTTTTACAAACTGAAGCTGAATCAGTTCTAGCGCTCCAAGAAAGAATTGATGACAATTTTGAAAAAATTTGTAACACTCTAAAAGGGTGCAGAGGAAAAGTTGTTCTTATTGGGATGGGCAAATCGGGTCATGTTGCTAAAAAAATCTCGTCTACGATGGCATCAACTGGAACTCCCTCTTTCTTCTTACATCCAGGTGAAGCTGGTCATGGCGACCTTGGAATGGTAACTAGGGATGATGTTGCTATCATGATTTCCTATTCCGGTGAAGCTGATGAAATTCTGGCCCTGCTTCCAGGCATCAAAAGAATGAATGTGCCCATCATAAGCTTGACAGGTAATGTCAAATCTTCTATCGCAAAGTCAAGTAATTTTCATTTGGATGTTAGTGTTAACAAAGAAGCCTGCCCTAACAATTTAGCACCAACATCGAGCACTACAGCAGCTTTAGCAATGGGTGATGCAATTGCGGTCTCACTGATCAATGCAAACAATTTCACACCAGAAGACTTTGCTATGTCACATCCTTCTGGCTCACTTGGGAGAAGATTACTTACACTTGTCTCAAGTATCATGCAATCAGGAGAAGATATTCCGATGGTTCTCAAAGATACACTTCTCATTGATAGCCTCATAGTCATGAGTGAAAAAGCTCTTGGAATGGTACTCGTTACTGAAAATGGAAAGCTAGCAGGCATCTTTACTGATGGAGATTTGAGAAGGACTCTTGAATCCAATACCGAATTTCAAAAGCTAACCATCGAAGATGTTATGACCAAAGATTGTAAATCTATTGAGCCTCAAGAGCCTGCATTAATGGCTATGCAAATGATGGAAAAATACAGTCTTAACTCAATGCCAGTTATTGACTCAAACAATAATATTGTTGGCGCTATCAATATGCATACCCTGATTCAGGCAAAATTATTTTAAAAAATTGGCCATTGATAGGTTGGACTTCTAATGGACATTAAACTCATCCTAAAGAATATTGTTAAAACAGATTTAACTCTAAGTGTTTCTGGATTATCACTCAATACTAAAACTCTAAAAAAAGGTGATGTATTTGTTGCTCTGCAGGGTGAAAAAACTCACGGTATAGAGTTTATTGAAAATGCTATTGAAAACGGCTGCGTTGCAGTTTTAATTGATGGAAAGGACTTTAATTGTAAAGTCCCTACGATAAGAATCGACAACCTTCGAAATTACCTTTCAATGCTTGCGCAAAACTTCTATACCAAAGCAAACAATTTAGATCTTATTGCAGTCACTGGAACAAATGGCAAGACTTCTGTGAGTCATTATATATCTCAGCTCCTCGATTTCTTGGGGACAGATAACGGCGTCATTGGGACACTTGGAATGAGTAAAACCGAAAACAAAAGCATCAACACAACCCCTGATATCTTCTCCATTTATAGCACTCTTGAAGAATACTCGAGCAATGGAATAAATCTAGCAGTGATTGAAGCCTCCTCTCACGCCCTTATGCAGGGTCGCCTTGAAGGCCTTTCATTTATCCAGGGCATCTTCACAAATTTAACTCAAGATCATCTAGATTACCATGAGACGATGGATAATTATCGAGAGGCTAAAGGTAAGCTATTTAAGAATAACTTCTCAAAAAGAGCTATCATCAATAGAGATGATGAGAATCATCAATATTTTCTAGATACTGCCTCCGACAAAGAGCCAATAACCTTTGGAGTTGATGATTTAGAATTTTTTAAAAATAGTGAAAAGGGTTTTATTTGTCAGCTAAATGATTATGTTTTTGAATTGCCATTGGTAGGTGAATTCAACCTGTCAAACGCTATCGCTGCATACAATAGTGTCAAATGTCTAGGCTTTAGTGATAATCACATTATTCCTTGTTTAGCAAAGCTCTCTCCACCTCCAGGGAGGATGCAGCAACTTTCAAACAGTAATATTTGGATTGACTATGCCCACAGTCCAGATGCACTTGATAATGCTCTATCTACTCTGAGAATGCACTATCCTGAATTTAATATTAGAGTTATTTTTGGTTGTGGTGGTGACAGAGACAAAGGCAAAAGACAGATGATGGGAAAAATTGCAAGCGAGAGAGCTGACAGCATAATTTTGACTAATGACAATCCAAGGAGTGAAGACCCTCAGGCCATCATTGATGATATTCTTGCGGGAACAAAAGTTGAAAATGACGTTCAGATCATTTTAGATCGGGGTGAGGCAATCCGATCAGCCATTCAGAGTCTTGGAGAAGAAGAGGTGTTACTTATTGCAGGTAAAGGACATGAAACAACTCAAGTCATTGGCTCCAAGTCTCATCCATTTAGTGATATTGAGGTAGCGTTACATGCTCTCAACTGATATTCAAACAATTGCCAAAATTGTAGGTGGTCAATCAACTAGCAGTGAAATCAAAATGTTTACTGGTATATGCACTGATACTAGGTCAGAGGTCAATGGTAAGCTTTTTATTGCACTAGAGGGACCAAATTTTGATGCTCATAGTTTTACAAAACAAGCTGAAGAATTGGGTGCTAGCGCAATCATAGCCCATAAAAAAATTGACTCAAGCATACCTGTGATTCAGGTTAGGAATACTGAGAAAGCATACCAAGATATTGCATCCTGGCATCGTCAATCTCATTCGCTTATCGTTATAGCTATTACTGGAAGCAATGGTAAAACATCAACAAAAAATATGCTTTACTCTATCTTATCACTAGCAGCGCCAACATTATCAACAAAGGGAAATCTTAACAATCATCTTGGAGTCCCTCAAACGCTTCTTGGCTTAGAAGAGAGTCATGAGTTTTGCATTATTGAGATGGGTGCAAATCATAAATATGAAATTACCCTGTTATGCTCGATCGCGAGTCCAGATATTTCACTCATCACTAATGCAAATAACGCACATTTAGGGGAATTTGGAAGCGAAGAAAATCTCGTTCAAGCCAAAGGTGAGATCATAGAATCTTTATCTAAAGATGCGACAGCGATTATTAATAATTCATCACCCCACAAAGAGATCTGGAAAGAAATGTCTGGGACTGAGAATGTGAGATTTTTTGGTGATGGGAGTAGTGTGTATGCAACTCATATTAAAGAGTTTAAATCCCATACCAACTTTAATCTCAACTTCAATGAACAATCATTAAGTATAAAACTCTCAATGATTGGATTACACCAAGTTGATAATGCTCTAGCTGCTGCATGCTGTGCAATAGATCTTGGTATTGAGCCAGAACTGATTAAGAAAGGTCTCGAAAACAGCCAGCCTGAGAAAGGTAGATTAGAGTTAATTGAATTGGAGGATTTCAAGATTCTTGATGATAGTTATAATGCAAATCCTGAGTCAATGAAGTCTGCCATTGATGCTATCAGCAACTTTTCTGGAGAGAAAGTTCTAGTTCTAGGCTCAATGGGCGAGCTTGGCAAAGATTCAAAAAAAATGCATGAAGAGATAGGTGCTTATGTCCGTCAATCAAACATTCATCAACTTTTAACAATTGGAGAGGATGCAAAAAAATATAAAGGAAATCATTTTGAGGATTTAGAATCAATCTATGAGGCTATTCAAAAGAACCACAAAGGATCTACAATCCTAATCAAAGGATCAAGAATGATGCAGCTTAATGAATTAGTTGATATTTTAGTAAATACGACAAACTCTTCTTGACCTTTAGATGAAACATGGCGATAATTACGCAGCTGCGCTCGTAGCTCAACTGGATAGAGTACTCGGCTACGAACCGAGCGGTTGCAGGTTCGACTCCTGCCGAGCGCGCCAACCTTTAAAAGTTTATTCTAAACATCATGAGTCTTTGATAGAATTAACCCCACTATGATGACTCTCCCAAATCTTATAACTCTGGCTAGAATTTTCTTAATTCCTGTCTTTATTGGTTTATTTTATCTCCAGCCAAACTATTTGGATGGTGAGCCTCTAGGCTGGATAAATAATGCTTTAATTGCGATCTTTATCATTATTAGTGCGACCGACTTTATTGATGGGTTCTTAGCAAGAAGGCTCAATCAAGTTTCTGCTCTTGGCGCCTTTCTTGATCCCGTTGCAGACAAATTAATGGTCTGTACTGCACTCATTCTCCTTATTGATTACTATCATACTTGGTATATAACAATCCCTTCAATCATCATTATATCCAGAGAGATTCTAGTTTCAGCGCTAAGGGAATGGATGAGTGAGGTTGGTAAAAGAGCAAACGTTGCAGTATCTTGGATTGGAAAGTCAAAAACATTTGTGCAAATGGTTGCAATACTTTTTTTATTAATTCACCAGCCTCTTTTGTTTTTCTCATTTAATGATATAAATATGATGGGAAGATTTTTACTTTTTATTGCTACGATTCTGACCCTTTGGTCCGGTATAAAATATCTTATTGCGGGTTTAAAAACATTTGACAGTTAGAAAAAAAACACTATAATTTCTCACCTTGTGCGGGAATAGCTCAGCTGGTAGAGCATCACGTTGCCAACGTGAATGTCGCGAGTTCGAATCTCGTTTCCCGCTCCAAATTCTAACTGCATGTTTAGCCTGTAAAAAAACAGGCTTTTTTTTAGTTAAAACTAAAATGGCTGGGTAGCAAAGCGGTTATGCAGGGGCCTGCAAAGCCTTTTAGACCGGTTCGACTCCGGTCCCAGCCTCCATTATTCCTGCATTTTTTGTGTGAATGTTTTTTTAGTTGCATTCATCAAAAACAAGTGCCTGACATTTCTCGCATTTAGTTTTATCAAGGCGTTCATACACATCACGAATGGCTTCTGATTTAGAATCAAAGAAATTTTCTCTACCTATTTCATCTACAAAGTTAACTCTCTCCATAAAGTCCATAGTTTGAGTCTTAACTGCCACAAAATAGAGGCTTCCATTTTTTGCTTTTAGGCGTTTATTTTCTATCAAGAGGGCTTCAATTCCAGCAAGGTCAATAAAGTTAACTCCACTAGCGACAACTAAAATGTGATATATCCTTTGATTGTCCACAATCCTACTAATTTGTTTTTGGATATGATTTATTGAACCAAAATAAATCGACATATCGATTCGGATTATCTTCAGCTGAGGGCACTGCACGAGTGGGGCTTTCCTAATGCTTTGTAAGCGCCTATCACCCTCGTCTGGAGGAGTTGCAAATGCCAATGTATGTACATCAGGTGTTGACGTTTTAGCGATAAAGAGCATCAATGACAATAGCACCCCTAGATAAATCGCGAACTCCAATTCAAATAGAAGAGTTGCGAGAAATGTAGCAGTGAATATGACGCTTTCAGATTTACTATACTTAAAGGTTTTTTTAATATTTTTAAAATCAACTAAGTTATAAGCCACTAAAAGAATAACGCCAGCCATTGCTGCTAGTGGCAAATACCTAATGAGTGGAGCGACCAAAAGCACAATTAAAATCAAAAAAATTGCTGCAAGAATTGCTGACAAGGGTGTTCTTGCCCCAGCTTCAAAATTGACCCCAGATCTTGTAAATGACCCAGAGGAGGCATAACTCGATAGAAAGCTTCCAACAATATTAGAAGCGCCTTGTCCAATAAATTCCTGATTGGCATCAATTCTTTGATTAGATTTTGTCGCAATTGATCTGCCAATTGAAGAAGCTTCTATAAGCCCCAAAAGGGCAATAGCGAACGCCTCTGGAGCAAGCGATTTAAGTGATCCCAGAGAAAAGTCAGGTGCTGATAATGGAGGCAAATAGGCAGGCATCACACCAACAGTTTTAATGCTGTCAGTGAAATTACCTAAATAAAAAGCCAGAACTCCTCCAACAAGCATTCCAATTAAAAGATTGGGATATTTTGGCCTTATAACTTTGACAAAAATAGCGCTAAACAAAGTGCCCAAGCCTACTATCAAAAGAAAAAAATCGAACTCTGCAACACCCCAATACAAATCAAACCAGGTATGAATAAAATCCTCCCCCCTTGGAATTTCAATTCCTACAATGTATGGGATTTGACTACTTGCAATCAAAAGTGCTGCTCCAGCAGTAAAACCAATGACTACATTGTGAGAGACAAAGTTAATTAAAAGTCCAAATTTGGCGAGGCCAAAGACAAGCTGGTAGACTCCAGCTAAGAAGGTTAGAGTCAATGCCAAAGAAACGAACTCTTCACTGCCTGGAGCGGCATATTTACTAACCGCAGCGAAGACAACAATCGAAATTGCCGTTGTTGGGCCAGAAACAAGATGAAAGGAAGAGCCAAAAAGTGCGGCAATGATAGGCACAACCATTGCAGTATAGAGACCATACTCTGGAGGCATTCCAGCAATTGTAGCAAAGGCAACACTCTGCGGCAGAACAATAATAGCACCTGTTAGTCCAGCGAAAAAATCAGCCTTAATTGTCTCCAGAGTAGTCAGTCGAAACCAAACTATAAAAGGAAAAATTTTCGCTAACTGATTCATAAAGTTTAAGGTCTAAAAGTGCTTGATTCTAGTGGGAGGTAGATTATATAGTAATTCCAATCTGCATTTAGCGCAGCAAAAATATTAATTCATTTTGAGACATATTAGATTTGTACAAAAAACATATATGCCGCTGTACCTGCAACAATACTTAATAATGCATTTCGTTTATAAACTTGAAAGCCAATTGTTATAGTTAGAGCAATCAAAGTATAAATGAGCTCATAGGATTGATAATTGATATCTTTCAACATGTAGACAACAAGAATCATCATAACCATCGGTGGTGTACTTTTGGCAACATAGTTGAGTATTGAGCTTTCTCTCCCAGGACTCAACAGAACGAAAGGAATGAGCCTTGTAAAGTAAGTCGACAAAGCCATCACAATTATGACGATGATAAGGTAATCTAATTCATTCATGATTGAGAGCCCTTTATTAAACGCATAAATACGATTGATGCAATTGAAATCATAATGGCAGTTAGTAACATATGATTTATAAAAAACACTAGGGCAATAATAGATGAGATAAATCCAACAATAAACGGTAGTAATCTTCTAACAATTATCCATTGCTCGATTAACAAAACTACAAATAAAGCTGTTGCTGCAAACTCCATTCCATCCGTATTAAAGGTCAGAACATCTGCGAGTATTGCGCCAATAGTGCATCCCAAAACCCAATAAAATTGAGCAAATAGAGTAATGTATAGATAGTAACGCTCTTTTATAAAACCATCTGGAACTTGGATTGTTGTGAGTAGAGCATATGTCTCATCTGTCATTCCAAAAATTAAATACAGCTTTCTAATATTCCAATTTCCAAAACTTTCTAGAAATGAAAGGCCATAAAACATATGCCTTGAATTTAGAAAAAAAGTTGACATCGCAATTTCAACTACGCCTAGGCCAGCAGATAAAAAGCCAATAGCCATAAATTGTGCTGCCCCTGCATAAACAATAATTCCCATAAGAGATGCGAAATACCACGGATATCCAAGGTCTTGAAATAACAACCCAAATGCTATGCCCAAAGGAACAAAGCCAAACATAATTGGCAAAGAAATTTTAACTGCTGATCGAATCATACTAAAGATTTATAATCTATTTAAAGTCAAAAACCACTAAAATTAAAACAAAAAAAATTAAAGATATATATTAATTCATGTATACTTTTTTTCAAGAAAATGAGTACGAATATGTATCAAATTTTAATTGTTATATTTTAAGAATTAAACCTATGATAACATATCACTTACTCATGTATATGAGTAAGATAACTCTGCAAATTGATTACAAAATTACTTTAAACCTATGCCCAATCTTGTTCCACCTCACGGTAGCAAAAATCTAAAGCTACTTGCTTTAAATGCTCATGAAGCACTTCAGGAGAAGAAGAGGTCTGAAAAGCTAACTAAAGTTATGTGCACCTCAAGGGAATTTGGTGATTTAATTATGTTTGGTATTGGCGGGTTTACCCCTCTTGAAGGTTTTATGAATAAAGCTGACTGGCTCAATGTTTGTAAAAATATGGCTTTAGAAAATGGGACTTTTTGGCCCATTCCAATTACCCTATCGACTGATGATGATGAAATCGAAGAAGGCCAGGAGGTTGCAATTGTTTATGAAAAAACGAACGAGACAATTGCCACAATGCAGGTTTCAGAAAAATATACAATTGACAAAGAATTAGAATGTAAAGAGGTATTTAAAACTACAAACACGGATCACCCAGGAGTCGCAATAGTGATGTCCCAGGGAAAATATAATATTGCAGGCAAAGTAAAAGTTATTTCTGATGGAGGCTTTCCTGAACAATATGGTGAGCTTTATATGACGCCATCAGAAACTCGCTCCTATTTTGAGGAGAAAGGCTGGTCTACCATAGCAGCTTTTCAGACTAGAAATCCAATGCATCGTTCACATGAATATTTAGCAAAAATTGCTATAGAAATATGTGATGGGGTGATGATTCACTCAACTTTAGGAGAACTTAAGCCTGGTGATATACCTGCTGAAGTGCGTTCAGAAGCCATTTCTACATTAATTGAAAATTATTTTGTAAAAAATACCGTCATTCAATCTGGCTATCCATTAGATATGAGGTACGCTGGCCCTAGAGAAGCATTATTGCATGCTTTATTTAGACAAAATTATGGCTGTTCACATTTGATCGTTGGCAGAGACCATGCTGGAGTTGGTGATTACTACGGTCCTTTCGATGCACACAATATTTTTGATGAAATTGATAGTGATTTAGTGACTAAGCCACTGAAAATTGACTGGACATTTTGGTGTAATAAATGTGCAGGTATGTCCAGCATGAAAACATGTCCACATAGTCATGAAGATAGATTATTACTGTCTGGATCAAAGTTAAGACATCTTCTTAGTGAAAACGAAGAAGTTCCAGAAAACTTTTCAAGGCCAGAAGTATTAAAAATTCTTCAAAAGTATTACGCAGGATTAAAGGAGAGTGAAAAAGTCAAAGTTGAACTTAAAGGGCATTCTGCAAAATAGATAGATATGAATAATTATAAAAAAAGCTGGTCCATTAGTTCTGAGTTTTCTGGTTCTATAAAATTCACACTTTTAATGTAGGTTTCTTCTACAATTGCACGCTCGGAAATGTAGTGCATTTAATTTGAAAATAATATATTTGTAAGACAATTTAAAAAAGGAAAAATAATGATATCAATAAACCCATTTTCTGAAATAGGAACTTTCATCCCCTCTTTTGTAATGCAGACATATGTAGTTGCTATGTTTCTTCTAGTCATTGGTGCAACCATCTTTGATGTCATTCATAAAAAAAGTGCAAAGTACTTTTTTAACAACTCAGTAAAAGCTAAAAAATCTGCTACAAGAACTGTGGGTTCTGGAGAGAAAGCCTCTTTAGCTTTCAAAACTGCAACCAATGAGGTGCTTACTTCCTCAGAATTTTGCAGCACAAGAAGAAGGCTAGCGCATCTTCTAACCATGTATGGCTTCGTTTTGTTCGTGATAGCAACTGCTGTCATGATTTTTTCATACTCAGCCCCTAACTCTATGACGCCTACAATTTGGCCATTAATGTGGCATTTAGGCGCTGCAATGCTTTGCCTTGGTGGATATTGGTTCTGGTTCTTTATTAGAGTTGATGTTGCTGCTGAAGGCAACAAGTGGTACAGAGTGATGAGAGCAGACTTGTTTGTTCTCTCTCTAATCGCGATGGCGACCTTTGCACTCGTTTGGTCTTATCTTCAGTCAAGCCAGATTGCTATTTGGCAAACTTTATTTTTTGGGCTTTTTATTATTTCAAGTACTGTTCTTTTTGGTGGAGTGCTTTGGTCTAAATTTGCTCACATGTTTTATAAGCCCGCTGCTGCTTATCAAAAAAGGGTTACTAAGGCAGACGGCTCAAGAGAGAATCTTCCAGAGCCTGCCGACTTGCCAGAGAAATTTGGCCTAGGAATCAAGCGTGAAGCACCACGTCACTATTAATTAATTTTTCGGAGAAAATATTATGCCAACATTTGTATACATGACTCGATGCGATGGATGCGGACACTGCGTTGATATCTGCCCATCAGATATTATGCACATTGATAAAACTATTCGTCGTGCTGTTAACATTGAACCAAATATGTGCTGGGAATGCTACTCATGTGTAAAAGCATGCCCTCAAAATGCTATTGATGCGAGAGGTTATACTGATTTTGCACCTCTCGGTCATAGCGTTAGAGTTCTTCGTGAAGAAGAAAAAGGAACAATCTCTTGGAAAATAAAATTTAGAGATGGAAGAGAGAAAAACTTCCTTTCTCCAATTACGACCCAACCTTGGGGTGAGAAAATTCCTAAACTTGGCGAACTTGAAGTTCCAGACCAAGAAGCTCTTGACTCACAGTTGCTATGCTTTGAGCCAGATGCTCTTAATGTTGAAACGGGTTTACCTGTCATCAGTAAGGATAAGCTTAAAGAGGGAGTTTACTACTAATGGCGAAGAGAAAAACTGTTTGGGAAGATTGTGACATTCTAGTTGTAGGTGGAGGTATGGCTGGTACTGGTGCAGCATACGAAGCAAGGTACTGGGGCCGTGACATGAGAATCATTTGTGCTGAAAAAGCAAACATTGATCGAAGTGGAGCTGTGGCTCAAGGTCTATATGCAATTAACTGCTACATGGGAATGCAGTGGGATGAGAATCAGCCTGAAGATCACGTGAGATATGCAAGAAATGATCTAATGGGATTAGTACGAGAAGACCTTGCTTTTGATATGGCTCGTCATGTTGACTCAGCTGTTCATAAGTTCGAAGAATGGGGACTACCCATAATGAGAAATGAAGAAACTGGTCGTTATCAGCGTGAAGGTAAATGGCAAATCATGATTCATGGTGAGAGCTACAAGCCAATTGTTGCTGAGGCAGCTCGTAAGTCAGTAGATAAAATTTACAACAGAATTATGGTTACTCATCTTTTGATGGATGAGTCTAAAGAAAATCGAGTAGGCGGGGCTGTAGGATTTAATTGTCGTACTGGTGATTATCATGTTTTCAGAGCAAAAGCAGTCATTGTTGGTGCAGGAGGTGCTTCTCATATCTTTAAGCCTAGATCAGTAGGTGAAGGAATGGGTAGAACTTGGTATGCCCCATGGAGTAGTGGATCAGCATATGCATTACCAATTCAGGTTGGTGCAAAAATGACTCAGATGGAGAACCGTATTGTATTAACTCGCTTTAAGGATGGATATGGTCCAGTTGGAGCTTACTTTCTTCATCTTAAAACTTACACTCAAAATACCTATGGTGAGGAGTACGAATCAAAATGGTATGAACATACTAAGGCTATGGTTGGAGAATATATTGACCATACGCCAACTCCTACATGCCTGAGAAACCATGCATTTATCGAAGAGGTAAAAGCTGGAAGAGGCCCAATCCATATGGTCACAATGGAGGCCTTTCAAGACCCGCATCTAGAGGTTATTGGATGGGAAAACTTTTTGGGAATGACTGTAGGACAAGCTGTTGTCTGGGCATCTCAAAACATTGACCCTAAGTATACAAACCCTGAATTAACTACTTCTGAGCCTTATGTGATGGGTTCACATGCTACCTGTTCTGGAGCATGGGTAAGTGGTCCTGAAGATATCTCACCTCCAGAATATTTCTGGGGTTATAACAGAATGCTTACTGTTGAAGGTCTATTTGGAGCGGGTGATACTGTTGGTGGTACTGCTCATAAATTCTCATCTGGCTCATTTACTGAGGGCAGAATTGCTGCTAAAGCAGCAGTTAAATATATTCAGGATCTTGGTGATGAAAAAATTCAGGTCAGCAACAAGCAGTGTGATGACCTTAAAGAGATTATTTTTAAACCTCTTGAAAACTATACAGTTGGACGCAATGAGATTACAGCTGGAACAGTTTCACCAAGTTACTTATTACCTATTCAAGGACTTCAACGCCTTGAAAAAATCATGGATGAGTATGTTGGTGGTATCAGTGTTAACTATATGACTAACGGTAACCTTCTCAAAAAAGGTATCGAGTTACTTGGCATTCTTCAAGAAGACCTTGAGCATATTGGTGCTGAAGATTTACACCAACTAATGAGAGGATGGGAGCTGAGGCATCGTACGATTACTTCAGAATGTGTTGCACAACACACTCTATTTCGTGAAGAAACTCGCTGGCCAGGTTATTACTACAGAGGAGATCATATGAAATTAGATGACGACAATTGGCATTGCCTAACTGTGTCTAGACGTGATCCCAAATCTGGTGAATGGACAATGGAAAAAGCACCGCTTTACCATATAGTTGATTAACCTGACATCTGAAATATTTTAAATTGAGGCCTCTTATGAGGTCTCAATTGTTTTAAATAACACTATCTTAGTAAACTTATTTTAAAGGCTTAATAAATGAATCTACTCGACAAAACTGATAAGGAAATTCTCGAAATTGCTGAACCAATGTGGGATGATCTCGTTGAATCGTCAAACAAAAGAGACTACCTAGGGTTTATAAAGCACTTCTCAAAAGAGATGCTAATGGGCGCTAATGAAATTGAAATTGGAAAGCAATGGACTAAGAATAAAGTGCTTTCAAGTTTGTCTATTGAAAGAGAGTTTTTAGGATGCCTTAGAAGGGGTGAGTATATTACGATTCTATATAAACAAACTAGTATCGAAGTACCAGGAGAGTTTTTGGGAAGGCTAGTTTTAGGTCTTGAAGAAGATGAAGTCAAAATTTTTGGCGCCACAATTTTTTAAGATATATTCATGGCTGATACAATTTCTACCAATAAGTATGTTGAATTAACCTATCGGATTATTGATAAATCTAATGGGGAAGTCATTGAGCAAGTCGAAGACCCTCTGGGATATGTTCAAGGAGACAACACATTATTATTTAACCAAGTAACCAAAGAACTTGAAGGTAAGTCTGTTGGTGATGAGGTTGAAATCATTTTAAAAGCTGAAGAAGCTTTTGGCCCGAAGATTGATGAATTAATCTTTACTGATGACATCAATAATGTCCCACTTGAGTACAGATATATTGGTGCTTCAGTGACAATGCAAAATGATAAGGGTGGAACTAAAGACTTTATTGTCTCCAATATTGAAGACGGAAAACTGACTATTGATGGAAATCATCCACTGGCTGGCAAGGATATTATTTTTTACGTTGAGGTTTTATCGATTCGTGATGCTACAGCTGATGAAATTATTGAGGGTGGCTCTATAGAGTAATTTTTTTATCAATTAAAAAAGAAAGCTTGTTCAAATATTAAAAAATATCATCAAAAATCTTGGGTTCAATGACCCACTCCTGTTCGCTTTTTATAATTAGTTTTAAACATTTTGCAGCCCCATAATTGCGAGTTTTCCCAGCCGAGCCAGGATTTACAACCCAAGTGGACTGGTCTTTGTCAATAACTTGTTTGTGCGTATGGCCATAAACAATCACTTTGGCATTTGGGTATGTCTCTCTTAAAGAATCATGGCTTGGCTGAATGTGGCCATGAAGATGTCCATGCTCTATAGCAATATTTCCACCAGGAAGATCTAAGGATTCAACCTCTCCTAGAGAATTAATATGAATATCATTATTCCCCTTTACTGCAATCATTCTCTGTTTTGGCTGAAGAGCCTTTAAAGAAGCTTCGTCGACTATATCTCCTGCGTGAATCACGAAATCACATGCATTCATGAGTTTGATTATTTCAGGATGAATCACCCCATGGGTATCAGAGAGGATGCCTACTTCTATCACTTTTACTGGAGAGATTTAAGCCTTAGGCGGAGTGCATTTAGCTTAATAAAGCCCTCAGCATCTTTTTGATTATAGGCTCCTTCATCGTCCTCAAAGGTTGCTATTTTTTCACTAAATAAGCTGTTCGATGACTTTCTACCAACAACTGATACACTTCCCTTGTATAGCTTAACTCTGACTTCACCCGATACATTTTCCTGGGAGGCATCAATGGCCGCCTGCATCATTTCGCGCTCTGGAGCAAACCAAAAGCCGTTATAGATTAACTTCGCATACTTTGGCATTAGTTCGTCTTTAAGGTGAGCGGCCTCACGATCTAAAGTTAATGATTCTATAGCGCGGTGCGCTTTTAACATGACAGTACCAGCAGGAGTTTCATAACAGCCTCTAGACTTCATTCCCACAAAACGATTTTCAACAATATCGAGCCTTCCTATTCCATGGCGCCCTGCAATTTCATTTAATGCTTCCATAACCTTTGCGGGTGACATTGTCTTTCCATTCAATGCGGTGATATCACCTTTTTCATACGTCAATTCAAGGTATTCTGGTTTATCTGGAGCATCCTCGGGTGAAACCGTCCATCGCCACATATCATCCTCAGCTTCCTGCCATGGATCCTCTAGGATATCGCCTTCATATGAAATATGAAGAAGGTTTGCGTCCATAGAGTAAGGAGATTTTTTTGACTGCTTTTTATAATCGACTTCGATATTATTATTCTCAGCATAATTCATCAAACTCTCACGTGAAGATAAATCCCACTCACGCCAAGGAGCAATAATCTGAATTTCAGAATTAATGGCGTACGCGTTCAGTTCAAACCTGACTTGATCATTACCTTTACCAGTTGCCCCATGAGAAATTGCATCAGCGCCGACCTTTTCGGCAATCTCAACCAATCTTTTAGAAATTAAAGGTCTTGCTATTGAAGTGCCTAATAAATACTCGCCCTCATAAATAGCATTCGCCCTAAACATTGGAAAAACAAAATCCCGCGCAAACTCCTCACGTAAATCCTCAATGTATATTTCCTTAATACCCATGGATTGAGCTTTTAGTCGAGCTGGCTCAACCTCCTCGCCTTGGCCAATATCTGCAGTAAAAGTAACTACCTCACAGCTATAAGTATCTTGAAGCCACTTTGCAATAATGCTAGTATCGAGTCCACCTGAATACGCTAATACAACTTTTTTCATTCTTTATTTATATAGTTAAATTCTTTTTTAAAAAACACTTCATCTTTGGAGTTAATGAGCTCAACTGTCCACTCTCCAAGCCAAGTAGGCCATAGATTTTTTGATGACCAAACCCTCCATCTTGGGCCCTTGACATCAAATTCTACTTCCGCCATTACTTTATTGTTATAAATCCAGCGATGTTTAACCTTCTGACCTTGAAGGTTGCGTAAATTTGTAAAAAAATAGATTTTACCGAAAGAATTGTCGAGTTCTTCAACAATATTAAGTGGTGTTCTCTCTTTGATCTCTAGAGCGAACTCTGCATTAGAAAGATTTTCGTGAGGCCAATCAGATGCTGAAGCGCTGAACGAAATAAGTAAGCAAAATATTAGGGAAATGGCCTTATTCATCTAGTCCACCCAATGAATAACATGCTCAAATAAATGATCTTCTCTGATTTCATTATCTCTGTATGTTCTCCCCCTAACTGAAATACCTGCAAGATGAACACTTTGCTTGTTGCCACTGATAAGAGGGTGCCAATCATGCAAGCTCTTTCCTTCATATAGTAACCGATATGCGCATGTTGATGGGAGCCAATTAAACTTTTCTCCCCAGTTTGGATTAATACTTAAACAGTCGGGAACATGTTTTTGCCTATCTTGGTAGTGCGGGCAAGAACAAGTTTCCTCATCAAGATATTGACAAGCAACATCTGTAAAATAGATATCGCCTGAACTCTCGTCCTCAAACTTGTGAAGACAGCATCGACCACATCCATCACAAAGAGACTCCCACTCTTGCTCGCTCATTTCCTTTAACGATTTACGTTCCCAAAAAGGTGTATTCGAAGCATCCAAAGTTTATTAATACTTTAATTTAAGCAAGAGTTAACTTCAATTATAAACTCAAAGAGGTGAAGAGTCGGTCAATCCCGATTGCCACCCCCGAGCAGGATGGAAGTCCAACCTTAAGATCATCCAAAAAATCATCATCTAGAGAGCCTATCGATTTGGACAAGCTCTTCCTTTTGCCAAGCTCTGTTTCAAACCTATCTCGATATTCTTTTGAAGTTTGGATTTCCTGATAACCATTAGCAATTTCAGTGCCCTTGATGTACATTTCAAAACGGTGAGCAACAAGCCCATCTATTTGCGCAAGAGCTGCCTGTTGTTTCGGAAAATCATAGATAAAACATACTGGAATAGTTTTAAGTTTTGGCTCAATAAGATGTACAAAAAGAACCATTTGTATATCTTCGATCCATTCATAATCTGAGTTAAGGCCATGTGATTCTAAAATATTCTTGAGACCTTCAAAATCAGAGTTTAATATATCAATTTCTGCATATTCATAGAAAGCTTCAGCATAGGATATCTCTTTGACAGGATCATCATTTCCAAGTGAGATCAATAAAGCCTTGATATCATCTATTAATTGATGCATGTCAAAACCCACTCTGTAAAACTCCAGCATTGTAAACTCATTAGAGTTAATGTGGCCATGCTCATTGTCACGAAAAACTTGGCAAATTTGAAAAATATCACCGCTGCCTTTGGAAAGAAGACGCTTCATTTCAAGTTCAGGAGATGTATGTAAATAAAATTTTGTGGATTTTGATAGAGCATGATTGACTGAAACTTCAATACTATCAATGTAGACATCAGTTGTTGGAGCAACCAAAAGAGATGGCGTAACTACTTCAACAACGTTGTGCGAATAAAAAAAATCCCTAATATTTCTGATTAGGTATTGATACCGGATAAGTTTTTCTTTGAAATTAGGCATGGGGCCAATTAGGCACGCCCGGTATATTCATTAGTCCTTGTATCAACTTTAACTCTATCTCCGATAGCAACAAATAAAGGTACCTGAACTACTACTCCAGTATTAAGAGTAGCAGGCTTTCCACCTGTTCCAGCTGTGTCTCCTTTTAGGCCAGGATCAGTATCAATGACCTCAAGAGTTACATGGTTAGGCGGTGATACTGAAATTGGATTATTGTTCCATAAGGTAACGACGCAATTATCTTGCTCAACAAGATAGTTTAACGCAGTCCCCATGGACTCTTCTCCAAGATCAAATTGCTCAAAAGACCCAGGTTCCATGAAATGCCATTTCTCTCCATCAGAGTATAGGTATTGCATTTCTAGCTCCATGACATCTGCAGCTTCAAGAGACTCACCAGATTTAAAAGTTTTTTCTAGTGTTTTTCCAGTTATTAAGTCTTTAAACTTTACTCTATTAAAGGCTTGTCCTTTTCCAGGCTTAACAATTTCATTGTTAACAATTGAACAAGGATTTCCATCAAGCATGAGTTTCATACCATTCTTAAATTGGCTGGTGCTGTAATTCATAATTTTGTAATCCTAAAATTTATTTTTGACATGGAGTTAATCTTTAGTTTATATTTTAATGATAGTCTGGAAATATTTTTATAATTTGAATAAACCGCCTAATAAAATTAAGATTTCAATCTAAGAATGATAAAATATGTGGCCTTATATTTTAACCCCAAGTAATTTAATTATATGCACATACATGAATACCAAGCAAAAGACTTGTTCAAGAAAAATAATATTAAAGTTCCAAACTTTATTGTTGTTTCAAATGCAGATAAAACAGCGCAAGCTTGCGAAAAACTAGGAGGATCAGTTTGGGTTGTCAAAGCTCAAGTCCATGCTGGAGGAAGGGGAAAAGGTGGAGGAGTCATAGTATGTAAAGAAATCCAAGAAGCTGTTACAGCTAGTAAGAAATTACTTGGTTCCAATCTAATTACTCCTCAAACTGACTCCAATGGTCAGCCTATCAACGAAGTCATTATTGAGGCAGGTCAAGATATTGCTAAAGAATTGTATTTAGGATTACTAGTTGATAGGGGCTCAGAACGAATTACAGTATTAGCCTCAACTGAAGGGGGTATGGATATTGAACAGGTTGCCTCTGAGACACCTGAAAAAATAATTAAGAAGAAAATTGACCCTCTTAGCAAAATCACTCATGAAGATTGCAATGAGATTTCAATCAAACTAGGACTGGATGCTCTACTTCATAGTCAATTTGCTAAAGCATTGATGGGCCTATTTACCATTTTTACAGAACATGATGCTAATCTTATTGAAATCAATCCACTCATTATTTCAGGTGATAACCAAATAATGGCGCTTGATGGCAAAATTGATTTTGATGATAATGCGCTCTATAGAAATGAGTCAATCACTGCCCTTAGAGATATTTCTCAGGAAGACGAAAAGGAAAGAAGTGCGAGCGAATATCAATTAAATTATATTTCTTTAGATGGAACTGTTGGCTGCATGGTTAACGGTGCTGGACTCGCTATGGCCACTATGGATTTAATTGAATACCATGGAGGCTCTCCAGCAAATTTTCTTGATGTGGGTGGTGGGACAACCGCTGAGAGAGTGGCAAAAGCATTTGAAATTATCCAGAGTGGTGATAATGTTAAAGCAATATTGGTTAATATTTTTGGCGGTATCGTTCGATGTGACCTTATTGCTAACGGTATTCTGCAGGCGATTGAAAAAGTTGGTTTAACACTTCCAATAGTTGTTCGTCTGGAGGGAACTAACGCCAAAGAAGGTCTGGAAATACTAAATTCTAGTAAGTTTGATATATTAACCGAGGCTAACTTAACGAAAGCTGCTAAACAAGTTGTGGAGATGGCTAAATGAGCGTACTAATTAATTCAAACACTAAGGTAATTTGTCAGGGCTTTACTGGAAAACAGGGTACTTTCCACTCAGAACAATCTATTGCATATGGAACTGATTTCGTTGGAGGTGTAACTCCAGGTAAAGGGGGTCAAATGCATTTAGAAAAGCCAGTATTTAACTCTGTAAAAGAGGCCATGAATGAAACTGGTGCTAATGCCACTATGATCTATGTTCCGCCTAGGTTTGCTTATACCTCTATTGTTGAAGCTATTGAAGCTGAGATTCCAGTCATTGCCTGTATTACCGAAGGGATACCTGTTCAAGATATGATTAAGATTAAAGCTATTATTGCTGATAGTAAATCGAGACTCATTGGCCCTAACTGTCCAGGTTTAATTACGCCGGATGAATGTAAACTTGGCATTATGCCTGGTAATATCCATAAAAGTGGCAGTGTTGGAATCGTTTCTAGGTCTGGAACATTAACCTATGAAGCGGTTCATCAAACCACATTAGCTGGACTCGGTCAAAGCACGTGTATTGGTATTGGTGGGGATCCAGTTCAGGGTATGAACTTTATTGACTGTCTAAAGTTATTTGAGGCTGATGAAGATACTCACTCTATTGTCATGGTTGGTGAAATTGGAGGCAGTGCTGAGGAGGAGGCTGCAGAGTATATCAAATCAAATGTGTCCAAACCCGTTGTATCCTATATTGCCGGGCTTACCGCTCCTAAAGGCAAAAGAATGGGTCATGCAGGTGCCGTTATAAGTGGTGGTTCTGGCGATGCAAAAAGTAAAATTCAAGCTCTTAATGATGCAGGCGTTAGTGTTTCACCAACACCGGCATTAATGGGGCAGACATTACTTGAAGCCTTGTAATTGAATTCACTCAATTATTTAAAACTGTATGAATATTTTTAAAAATAGTAGATTTGCAGTTTCATTAATTTTTGCTATCAATGGTATGGTTTTTGGCACATGGGCCTCCAGAATTCCAGCCATTGTTGATTTTCATGACTTGTCACCAGGTTCCTTAGGTTTATTAATTTTCTTGGCTGGTCTCTCTGCTGTCATTGCTTTTTCTGTATTTGGCAGAGCTGCTGATAAGTATGGAGCTGCCTTTATCACCAAAAGAGCCACCATTATTCTTATCCCGCTTACATTAATATTTATAGCGTTTGCAAATTCCATTGGAATGCTTGTTATGGCGGTTATTTATTTTGGGGCAATCCATGGTGGTGATGATGTTGCCATGAATGCATGGGCTGCAGAGGTTGAGAGAGAATATACTCGGCCAGTGATGTCTTCTTTTCATGCAATGTGGAGTCTGGGCGCTGGAATTGGTGCAGGCCTTGGTTCATTGCTAGCCTTTTATGAAGTGAGTTATAAAAATCATTTCAGCCTCATCGCAACTGTTATTTTTTTTATCGCTTTGAGTATTGCTTTTGTTCCATTTGAATCTCAAAAAAATAAAAAAGTTACTAAGTCACCCTTCATTTCAATTCCAAAAGAGGCTCTTCTCCCTGTAGCTACAATTACCTTTTTTGCCTCATTGAGTGAGGGCGCTGTAGCTGACTGGAGTGCAATTTTTCTAAAAAGTGTTGCATCATTGAATGATGGAAATGCTGCTTTGGGATTTACAGTGTTCTCAGTCTGCATGTTCTCAATGAGGTTAATGGGAGATAAAATATCCTTTAAGCTAGGACCTTCAACTGCAGCTCGTTACTCTGGATTAGTTGCACTAACTGGCTCAATTATTTTACTAATCTCAGACTCTTTCTTTTTATTACTTTTGGGTTTTGGATTGATTGGATTGGGAATAGCAGTAATTATTCCTTTGGCATTTTCTCGAGCAGGTAATGATAAAACTATCTCGCAAGGCACTGCTATAGCAAGCATTGCAACCCTTGGCTACGGAGGAATGCTACTCGGCCCATTGTTTCTTGGACTCCTTGCAGAGATTACATCAATTAAAACGAGCTTTATAATTCTTCCGATCATGGCCTTTTTTATATTCAGCCTTTCAAAACATCTTTCACTCGATTCAGAAGTCTAATTTTTTCTCTAAAAACATAGCATCACCATAACTAAAGAAACGGTACTCTTGATGAATTGCATGGTGATAAGTTTGATGCATTTCTTCAAATCCAATGAAAGCAGAAACTAACATAAGCAGTGAAGACTTTGGCAAATGAAAGTTTGTGATCATTGCATCAACAACCTGAAACTTAAAGCCTGGGTAGATAAAGATTTCTGTATCACCTTTTTGGCTTTTAAGTTCTCCAGCGATGAATGCTGACTCGAGTGTTCTAACTGCAGTCGTCCCAACGGCAACTATTCGCCCTCCTTTCTTTTTTGTTTGAATAATTTTATCTACTGTTATTTGATCAATTTCATAGTGCTCGCTGTGCATTTTATGAGTCTCAATATCATCCACTTTTACCGGCTGAAAAGTTCCAGCACCCACATGTAAAGTTACAAAAGCATGATCCACGCCTTGTTTTTTAAGATTAGATAGCAACAACTCATCAAAGTGAAGCCCTGCTGTTGGAGCTGCGATAGCACCATCATTCTTTGCGTAAACTGTTTGGTATCTTTTGGAGTCTTCGTCTGAATCACTTCTCTCGATGTATGGAGGTAAAGGGATATGACCAATTTCATCAAGAATACTCAGAATTTTTTCGCCCTCAAAATTGACCTTATAAATACCTTCATTTTTATCAACCACCTGAAAGCGAGTCTTATTTTCTAAAATAATAAAGCTTCCAACTTTTGGAGCCCTGCTAGATTTAATCATGACCAATGCTGAAAAATCATCAATCAATCGCTCAACTAAAATCTCAACCTTGCCTCCAGACTCTTTATATCCAAAAAGTCTAGCTGGAATAACCCTTGTATCATTGAGAATAAGTAAGTCATTTGGCCTTAAGAAGGAGCCTAGCTTAGAGAAATGACTATCAATGAACTTATCTTTTCTTACTAATAGGCGTGAGTCAGTTCTCTTAGAGCTTGGATATTGAGCAATCAATGACTGTGGCAAGTCAAAATCAAAATCAGTTAGTTTCATTATTTTTTTTAGAGTCTTTTACCCGCCTAATTGCCGCCTCAATTTTTTCCTTTTGAGCTTTATCTTTTAGCATTTTTTCTTTCAAAGCAATTGTTCTAGATTTTAGTAACTCATCTCTCTCACGCTTATCTCTCTCTAGACGGGCTTGATGGAACTGATATCTTTCTCTTGAATTATCTCGAATTGATCGTTCTAAAATCTGCCTTTGATTTAGAGCATTATTGAATTGAGCTGAATCTTTATGAGAGATTTTTTGAAGTGGCTTAGACTCAATCATATCTATACAATCTACTGGGCAGACTGGAAGACATAAATCACAACCCGTACATTCTTTGGCAATCACCTGGGTCATAACTTTTGATGATCCAACAAAGGCGTCTACTGGACAGGCCTTAATGCAAAGTGTGCATCCTATGCAGGCATTTTCATCAACAATGGCAACTCTCCTTGGCTTTGTTTCGCCATGAGTTTCATTTAATGGAAGGGATTGCCGACCTAAAAGCTCCGCTAAAGCATCAACTCCATCTTGACCTCCAGGTGGACATTGATTAATTTCTGCTTCACCACTAACAATTGCTTCTGAATAAGGCTTGCAACCATCAAAATCACACTGGGTGCACTGCGTTTGGGGAAGAACCGCATCTATCTGTTCAGCTAAAGACTTTCCTTCTACTTGTGCGTCATTACCTAAGCCTAATAGTATTAGATAATTCTCATTCATTAGCTTATAAAATTTGTTTTTCTGGATAATTCTGAGAGAATTTCAGGGCCATCGGATCTTAAGATTACTATCTCTTCTAGCCTAACCCCAAATCTACCTTGCAGATAAATTCCTGGTTCAATTGAAAAGACCATCCCCTCATCTAATACAACCTCAGAAGTTGCAGTAATATATGGAGGCTCATGAATATCAATACCAAGGCCATGGCCAGTTCGGTGCACAAAATACTCGCCATAGCCAGCTTCGTTAATTACGCCTCTGGCCGCAGCATCTACCTCTTTAGCCATTACTCCAGGCTTCGCAGCCTTCATAGCAGCTTGAACAGCACGCTCTACAATAGCGTGAACTTCATGATACTCTTCTGGTGGCTCACCAAGGACTGACATACGAGTCATGTCACTTGGAAAAGTACCTTTTCGTCCACCAATATCAATCAACACAACGTCGCCATATTGTACTTTTCGATTCCCAGTATGATGATGCGGAAAAGCACCATTTGGACCAGAACCTACAATACAAAATTGAGGTCTTGCTCCTTCAGAAATAAAGTGTTTGTTGATTGCCTCACCAATTTCGAGTTCAGTTACGCCTTCTTTAATTGCTGCAAAACCAGCCTGCATTGCTCTATCATCAATCAGGGCATTTTCTTTAAGGTTTGCATACTCCTTATCATCTTTTCGCATTCTGAGCGCACCAATCGTAGAGTTAGTAAACTCATAGGTCGGCTTTGGCAACGCATCGATAAGTATCAATGCAAAGTGAGAACGCATTGCTTCATCTATCGCAATGTGTTTTGCATTTGACGAGCCAGTATATGAAAGAGCCTCATCTAGGGCTATATCAGGTCCATTTTCATCTTTCCAGCTAAACATTTTGATATCAGAGCGCTTCATTGCATCCTCTGCATTAACAGAAGGCATAAGGAAGGCATCATTTTCCAGTCCCATCAATAACATGCAAGGTCTTTCATCTGGAGAAGGGTTGAATCCTAGTAACCATTTCATGTGAGTTCCAGGACCAAGAGCAATTAAATCGACATGGTTTTCTTTCATAAGAACACGAACTGAGTCAAGTTTGCTTTGCATTGGATACTCCTCACTAAAATAAATACGATAGAAATTATAAGCCTCTTAAATCTTTTTGGGGTCTAATATATTTGAGATTTTTTAGAGAGATTGGCATATCCAACTGAATACACTTTGAGAACTATCTGATCTAGCTCAATGAAAATTTTACGAGCGATCTTAGATTTATTCTATGAACCTAGGATTCAACAAATGCTCGTTCAATGACAAAGTGGCCTGGATTAACATTTCGAGCTTCAATAAAACCTTTAGATTCTAAAATAGCTACAAAATCTTTGAGCATGCTTGGACTTCCACACATCATAAAGCGATCATCTTCCAGAGTTGGATGAGGCTGATCTAGGTCTAGGAATAACTTGCCACACTCCATTAATGTAGTCAAACGACCGTTGTTTTTATAAGGTTCGCGTGTTACTGTTGGATAATAAATGAGTTTCTCACGAACCATTTCGCCCAAATATTCATCATTTGGAAGAATATTTTCAATATAGTCGGAGTAAGCTAACTCAGATACCTCGCGAACACCATGAGCCAAGATAATTTTTTCAAATTGATCATAAATCTCAGGGTCCTTAATAATACTCATAAAGGGTGCAAGACCTGTACCGGTTGCAAGTAAATAAAGATTTTTTCCAGGAAGCATATTGTCAGGAACCAAAGTACCTGTGGAACGCTTTCCTACTAAAACTTCGTCACCGACTTGAAGATTTTGAAGCTTTGAGGTGAGCGCACCATCCTGAACTTTAATACTAAAAAATTCAAGTTCAGGCTCATGATTAGAGCTGGTGATGCTGTAAGCACGCATCAAAGGTCGCTCATCTGATGGAAGTCCAATCATTGTGAAATGACCATTCTTAAATCGATAACCAGGATCACGAGTAGTGCGAAAGCTAAATAAGTTCTCATTCCAATGATGCACGTGCGTGACGCGCTCAGTCATTACTGACATATAAACCTACCTTTAAATAATTCTAAAAATATATTCTTTAAAAATCGACAATATTATACCCTTAAATGATTGACCGAAAAAAGACCACATCTGGGCATTAATTTCTACCAAATGCAAATTTATTCCAAGCCCTTTCATGAAAATAAATAAGAACTATTTTGGTTAATACTTCTATTGAGCCAATTGCTGCAGCTATCTTTAGGCTTCTAGTAATGACATATGAGATTAACATCGTGTCGCAAGAAGCTAGTATTCTCCAAGAAATTGATTTGCCGATAGATCTAAACTTATTTTCTTTGATCTGAATTCCCAATTATTGGCAAAAAAATTAATACTGTAAGTTAAGGCCATTATTGTTTGCAGCTGCTTGGTAACACAAACTGAACCCATTCGAGTAGTCTTCTTCATTACTGCCCTTGTAAGATTCCAATAATTGATAGCTTGTAACGCCGGATCTAATCATAAATTGCAATTGATCAAGATGAGCATTTATTCCAATAATCTCTCCAACATATTTCCATCTTTTACTCAGCAAATAAGCTTGTGTATATCCTCTTCCATCATCAAAATTACTGAAGTCTAGGGCAATTAAGTCAATTAAATCAAGCTGATTTTGAATTAAATAAACATCATCTCCAGGCTCCAAAATTAATCCAACACCAAGATTTGCTAACCTTTCAAAATCCTCAATCCACTCAGCAAAGATCACAAGTTCAATTGATTCATAATCTTTATTGATTAAACTAGTAGGGTTTTCAATGTCAACCATATACCTTCTCCTTAAATGGTTCAATTCCAATTCTTTTAAAAACATCTGTAAACTTTTCTTCACTCTTGCGATTATCAATAAATACATTTACAATATTTTCAACAGCATCAACAACTGTTTCACTACTCACCGATGGCCCTAACTTTTTACCTATATTGGTTTCATGAAGAGTCTCACCAGCAAGAGTAATTTGATAATATTCTTCTCCATTTTTTTGCATTCCAAGTAAACCGATATCAGCGATATGGTGATGTGCACATGAATTCTCACAGCCAGAAATATTTATATTTAAATCACCAATATCTAATAATTTATTCATCTCGTTAAATCTCTCTTGGACTCTAGTAGCTATCGGAATAGAAACAGCTTTTGCTAAATCACAGTAATCTCTTCCAGGACAAGCAACAATCTGAGCAAGTGTGCCTTGATGAGGACTAGATAAGTCATACTCTTCCAATGATTTCCATAAATCAAAAACTTCATCTTTTCTAACGAAAGGAAAAACGATTGTTTGTCTTTTAGTAGTTCTTATTTCGCGAGAGCTATATTGATCAGCAAGTTTTGCAAGGATTCTCATCTGCTCTGAAGTCGCATCGCCAGGAGCTGAACCTAATTTTGTGAGTGAAATAGTGACAATGCTATAGCCAGATACCTTATGACTTCGAACGTTATTTTTCTTCCAAATACTATAATTAAAATCGACCTCATCCCTAAATCCTTTAAGATCAATTGGATCAATTGGAAGTTCGAAATCTTCTTTTAAACTCTGTAGTTCCTTCAGATTTAATTTAAGTTCTGGATCATTTTTGGTCTGCTGCCAGTCCTCATCTACCAATCTAGAGAATTCAGCTGCACCTAACTCACGAACCAAAAACTTTATTCGAAGCTTCTTTTGGTGATCTCGTCTCCCCTTAAGGTTATAAATTCTCATTACAGACTCAAGATAACTGAGAATATCCTCAATGGGAACAAAAGACGCAGTTTCAGGACCAATCATAGCAGCAGCTCCTAAGCCACCGCCAACATAAACACTAAAGCCTAGCTCACCTTTTTTGTTTTTAACGAGCCTCAAGCCTAAATCATGAATCCTCAAGGCAGTTTCATCAAGCTTAGCTCCATTAATAGCAATTTTAAATTTGCCTGGGAGCCATGAGAATTCTGGGTGAAGATTGAACCAACGCCTAATCAACTCGCAATATGGTCTTGCATCTTCAATCTCTCCCTCAGTCAAACCAGATAATGGGTCCGCAGTAATATTACGAGTAGCTTTGCCACTAGTTTGAATCGCATGAAGACCGACATCAGTCAAATCGCGAAGCAGGTTAGCTATTTCTGGGAGCTGTATCCAATTGAATTGTATATTTTGTCTCGTTGTAAAGTGTCCAAATCCTCTATCATATTTGTCAGCCACATCTGCAAGAGCCCTAAGTTGATTTGAACTTAAGATTCCGTAAGGGATAGCGATCCGCAACATATGTGCATGGAGCTCCATGTAGAGACCATTTCTGAGTCTTAAACTTCTAAACTTATCCTCATCTAATTCACCAGACAAATAACGGTTTAGTTGCTTCTCAAACTGATCAACACGCTCTACTAAAAACTGAGTATCTTTTTCGCTATATTTGTACATTTCAAAAGTATTCCTAAATATTGTCGAAATTATAGTAAAATATTCTAAATAAATTATTTATTACACATAAAAAAGAAATTTGTTCTAATTAATTTTTAAAAAGAAGAAAAATATTATCGTTTTACCTTTTTTTACATAAGATTATGGATGCTATTGATATAAAACTATTGAAACTTCTTCAGCATAATGCTGAACTAACAATTCAGGAGTTATCCGCTGAAGTGCACCTATCGACCACCCCCTGCTGGAAAAGAATTAATCAATTAAAGGACAATGGATATATTAGTAAAACGGTAGCACTTGTCGATAGAAGAAGAGTTAATTCTAATGTCACCGCTATGGTGGCTGTCACAGTTACAAATCACAACCAAGAAAGAATTAAGCTTTTTTCTAAAATCATTAAAGAGATACCTGAGGTTATTGAGTGTTATCGTATGAGTGGAGAGACAGATTATCTTCTTAAGGTGGTAGTCAGTGATATTGAAAGCTATGATATTTTTTATAAAAACTTAATTGAAAAGGTTCAATTCCTTAAGGTGACCTCAAATTTTGCTATTGAAGAGATTAAGAGTACAACTGAAATACCACTAACGCAAATGGGTGCGAGTACTTAAATCCTAGGAAAAGATTAATACTTTTGACAATCCAGCTAGGCAGATTAAAATCAAAACACCCCCCATCCATCTTTTGAATTGAGTGTCGTTTTCAATGATCCGATCATGCACCTTTAGACCTATGAAATGGCCCAGAGCTGCAACGGGTATTAACAATAGAGAGAACTGCCAGTTGATATAGACATCAACAATCACAAAAGCTCCCATCTTTATAGTGACCAGTAAAAACCATAAAACAAAAAGAGTGTTACGAAGCTTTTTAATATTAATATTTTGCATGTAAACGGCCACTAAAAGCGGTGCACCATTTAGTGATGTTCCTGAGATATAGCCCCCTAAAATTAGGAGTACTCGACTAACCCACCCCTCGCGAGAAGCAATATTAAAATTCATCGCCCATGTCAATGCATAAAAAAAAGTTATTGAATAGACTATTAATGTCATCACTGTTGGAGGCAGACTAATTAGACCAATGACTCCAATTATTTTTGAGGGGAGGATCCATGGTAGTGATTTTTTTAAATAATTCCAATCAATAGTGTTTAATGCTTTAACTAGGGCTATGGCAGAGAAAAAAAGTAAATGAATACCTATTATGGGGAGCCAGTCAATTGGTGAGCCACCTACTAGCATCAGAAGAGGGAGACCTAGAACCGCTCCACCAAATCCAAGCCCAGTTCTCACAAAGCCTATCCATACAAAAATGAGTGAAATAATGGCGAGTTCAAGTGAAGAAAATACCATAATATCGAAGGATGCCTTATGGGATATAATATTGTAATTACTTTGTAATTACATTGATTTAATAATCTCTGCTAATTCCTCTGCAGAATTCTTAGCTAGGTCATAATGAGCACTTTCTACCATTACTCTAATGAGCGGCTCTGTACCTGACTCTCTCACTAAAATGCGGCCATTATCTGCTAATTTTGATTCAATCTTATCAATGGCTTGAGTTAATTTTTTATCACTTTGAAGATTAATCTTTGTTTCCGTTCTCACATTAATCAATACTTGTGGGTATTTTTTCATTGAACTTTTAAGCTCTAATAAGCTTTTGCCTGACTTAGCCATAACCTCTAAGACCTGAAGTGCAGCTATAATGCCATCCCCAGAGGTTGATTTATTGAGACAGATAATATGCCCGGACCCCTCACCGCCAAGTTCTGCTTTGTTTTCAATTAATTGATCCATAACGTTTCTATCACCAACATCTGCCTCGATAAAGTTAACGCCTATCTCTGAGAAAGCCAATCGGATTCCTAAGTTAGTCATCTTAGTTCCCACCACTGTATTTGATTTTAAATCACCATTTTCTTTCCAGGCGTTGGCAATGATATAAACTAGTTCATCGCCATCTACTCTCTCACCCTTATGATCAACCATGATGAGTCGATCCCCATCTCCATCAAAGGCAATTCCAAGATCTGCTTTATTTTCTAGCACCTCCCTTTGAAGATGTTTTGTATCAGTTGCACCGCATTCGTGATTAATGTTGTACCCATCTGGTGAATTATTGATCATGGATACTGAAGCGCCTAACTCAGTAAAGACGTCTTCTGCAATATGATAGGTGGCTCCATTCGCGCAATCAATGATAATTTTTAGGGTTGATAGCCTGCAAGACTTATCAAATGTAGACTTACAAAATTCTATGTACCTTCCTAGAGCTTGTTCATAGCGCCTTGCTTTTCCTATTGATGATGAATCTACACTAGTCATCGGCATTGAAATCTTTTTTTCAATTGCTTTTTGAGTTTTATCACTCAACTTCACGCCCTTGCTAGAAAAAAACTTAACTCCATTATCTTGATAAGGATTGTGTGATGCACTAATCACAACTCCTGCAGTCGCACCAAATGCCTGAGTTAGATAGGCAATGGCTGGAGATGGCATGGGTCCAAGCATGCCTACATTAACGCCAGCCGATAAAAAACCAGCCTCAAGAGCAGATTCGAATAGATAACCCGAAACTCGAGTATCCTTGCCAATAATGACACTTGCATTTTCATTTTGCTCTTTCAAAACTGAGCCGACTGCCCATCCAACTTTTAATAGGATATCAGCTGTTATGGGAGATTTACCAACTTCACCACGAATACCATCAGTTCCAAAAAAATTACTCAAAACTACTCCCTAAAATTTTTAATTTGTTGCCATACTTTTAAAGCGTCATTTGTTTCTGCAACATCATGCACTCGAATAATATTGGCTCCGTTCTCAACAGCAATCAATGCTGCTGTGACACTCCCAATCATTCTCGAATCAACGTCCTTGTCACCAAGCAAGGTGCCTATCATTGATTTTCTTGAAAGTCCGGCCAAAATAGATACGCCAAACTCATGAAACTCTGAGAGATTCTTAAGCAAAGCTATATTATGTCCTAAATTCTTTCCAAAACCAAATCCAGGATCCAAAGTTATTGAGCTAAGCTCTATTCCAGATTCTTGACACGCATTAATTCTTTCTTTAAAAAAACTCTTAATGTCCTCTACAACATCAGCATAACTTGGATTCTTTTGCATTGTTCTAGGGTTACCCTTCATGTGCATCAAACAAATGTCAACTTTAAGTTTTGCTGCCATTTCCAGAGCACCTTCTGCCCTAAGCGCATTGACATCATTAATAATAAGTGCTCCAGATGAAATAGCTTGCTCCATTACTTCAGGTTTTGAAGTATCTATTGAGATAGGAACATTAATTTCATTTTTGAGGGCTTCAATGACAGGAATGACTCTATTGAGTTCATCATTCACGCTAACAGCTGATGCCCCAGGACGGGTAGACTCACCGCCAATATCGATTATGCCAGCACCATTTTCCACCATCGATTTAGCTTGTTCAATCGCTAAATCTGAGTCAAAAAATTTACCGCCATCAGAAAAAGAATCAGGTGTTACATTGAGAACACCCATAATGATTGGCTGGCTAGGATTCATTTTTAGAGCAATTTATGCAAACTGCTCTGTACCACCACCATCAGCATCAGTTTTTGTATCAGATGAAGATTTTGAGCTCTTTGAATCTTTACCTCCAGTACCCAGTTCAGACGAAACCTCATCAGAATCTATAACTTCTGCTGCTTCCCTCATAGGGATTCTAGCCATTAGGTCATCAATCTGATTAGTGTCAATTGTTTCAAACTCAACTAATGCAGCAGCCATTGCATCAAGAATATCTCTGTTATCTTTAATAATCTTATATGCTGCAGAATAATTCGTGTCTATGATTTTTCGAATTTCACTATCAACTTTGGTAAACGTTTCATCTGAAATATGCTTATGCTTTGTAACTTGACGGCCGAGGAAAACCTCACCTTCATCCTCTCCATAAGCCATAGGCCCCATAACGCTTGACATACCCCAAAGTTTAACCATTTTATGTGCTATTTCAGTAGCACGCTCTATGTCATTACTTGCGCCAGTAGTCACCGCATCCTCACCATAAACTAATTCTTCTGCAATTCGCCCACCAAATAATGAAGCAACTTGTGAATTGAGTTTGCGTTTTGAGATACTGTAACTATCTTTTTCAGGAAGGAACATCGTTACGCCTAAAGCTCTTCCTCTTGGAATAATACTAACCTTATAGACTGGATCATGCTCAGGCATTAAACGCCCAACAATAGCGTGTCCAGCCTCATGATAGGCTGTCATTTCCTTCTCAGAAGCATCCATCACCATGCCTTTTCGCTCAGCACCCATCATGATTTTATCCTTGGCCTTCTCAAACTCTCTCATACCAACAAGCTTCTTGCTGAAGCGAGCAGCAATTAATGCCGCTTCATTCGCAAGATTAGCTAAATCTGCACCCGAGAATCCTGGAGTACCTCTAGCAATATCCATTGACTTAACATTCTTTGCAATGGGAAGTTTTCTCATGTGAACTTTTAAGATTGCATCGCGTCCATTAATATCAGGAAGTCCAACAGTAACTGTCCTATCAAATCTTCCAGGTCTTAAAAGTGCTGGATCGAGAACATCAGGACGGTTTGTAGCCGCAACTACAATAATTCCCTCTGACCCTTCAAAGCCATCCATTTCAACTAGCATCTGATTGAGTGTTTGTTCGCGCTCGTCATGACCACCACCCATTCCTGCTCCACGCTGACGTCCAACAGCATCAATCTCATCAATAAATATAATACAAGGTGCATTTTTCTTCGCTTGGTCAAACATGTCTCTCACACGTGAAGCACCTACGCCAACAAACATCTCTACAAAGTCCGAACCAGAAATAAAGAAGAATGGAACATCTGCCTCACCAGCAACCGCCTTAGCAAGCAAGGTTTTTCCTGTTCCTGGAGGACCAACCATCAATACGCCCTTAGGAATCTTTCCACCTACCTTTGTAAATTTACTGGGGTCAGATAGGAAGTCGACTAACTCCCCAACCTCTTCTTTTGCCTCTTCTACACCAGCAACATCTTCAAAGGTTACATGTGATTCGTCCTTTGTAATTAAACGTGCCTTAGATTTACCGAATGACATTGGGTTTTTGCCACCCATTGCTCCTCCAGCACCTCGCATCGTATACATAATGACACCAATAAGAAGAAGAATTGGTGCTAAAGATATGATTAATTGTTTTACAAAACTCTCTTTGGCTGGAGGTGTCGCTTGAACTGAAACACCATTATTTAAAAGGTCTCCCATTAAGCCAAGATCACCCGGGCTGTAAGTTTCGAATTTTTCACCCAGTGAAGTGACACCGCTAATGTTACTACCTGCTATTGTTACGCTTGAAACGTTGCCTTGCTTAACATTTTGAATGAATTGCGAATAGCTAATGTCATTGGATTCACTTGTTACATTGAACTGCCCGAAAAGTGAGGCGAGCACACTTCCCAAGACCAACCATAGTAAAATATTTTTATACATATAATTAAATTTAACCTAAATTAGAAAGGTAAATATACCCTATTGATTTCATATATATAGGGTTTGATAGCATTTTTCAAGGTTTAATCACTATTTTTTTTAACTATGACATAATGAGTTACCCAAATATAAAATCTGTCTCATATTCAACACTTTAAAAATTTTGTAGACGCATGAACATTAAGCCTGAACAACTTCAAAACTCTCTATCTAATCAATTAGCTTCAACTTATTTTGCTTTTGGAGCAGAAATACTCCTCGTTGAACAATCACTATCAATGATTAAAGGGATTGCAAGAGAAAATGGCTTTAAAGAACGATTTAGGTTTGATATTGATGGAAATTTCTCTTGGGATAGCATCATTAGCTTGATTTCTAGTCCATCTCTCTTTGCAGAAAAAAGAATAATAGAATGCAGGCTTACCACAGGAAAGATTGGGGTAAAGGGCTCAAAAGCACTCACTGAAATTTTGGAAACTCTTCCAGATGACATTCTATTAATAATCTCCTCGGGAAAACTGGAGATGGCTCAGCAAAAAAGTAAGTGGTTTAAAACTTTAGATAAAAAGGGAATCATCATTCAGCACTGGGAAGTTCAAAGTAGCCAACTGGTTGGATGGATTACAAGAAACATGTCTCAACTCGCTCTTGACTCGAATATTGAAGTTGCTAATGCAATAGCCTACTGCACTGAAGGCAACCTTCTAGCTTCAATGCAAGAGATTCAGAAACTAAAAATTGCCTATCCTGATGGCAAAATTAATCTTAGGGAATATCTTAATCAAATTGATCAGCAGTCTCAATATTCTGTTTTTGGAATGATTGATTCTGCCCTTCAAGGAGACACTGACAAGGTGAATAAAGTTTTTAACTCTCTTGTTGATGACTCTACGCCTCCAGTCATCTTGGTTTCTTCCCTCTATAGAGAAATAAAAAATTTAGTAAATATGTCTATTGAGCTCAAAACAAATCAAACTATTGAGTCGATTCTTAATAATCATCGAGTATGGCAAAAACGAAAACCACTTATATCTAATGCACTCAAAAAACATAGCTACCAAAAGCTTCAAAAGCTTCTTTTAAGACTGGGGCGTATTGACCGCTCTCTTAAAGGTATGGATAATCTTGACGTTTATGATGAACTGCAAAATGTAGTGATCACATTATCTGGAAAAAATAATGGACTCAATAGCTAATTTAATTAACAAAATAGGTCAAAAGGCTAAGCTGGCATCTGAGTCATTGAGAATTGCAAATACCGAACAAAAAAATAATTCTTTAATTAGCATTGCTCAACAAATTGACAAAAACAAACAAACCATAATCAATGCTAATAATGAAGATATTGATGCGGCTAAAAATAATAACATCGATGATGCACTGTTAGATCGTCTGATGCTTAATGAAGAGAGACTAGATGCAGTTATAGAGAGCCTCAATCAAATCTCAACATTAAATGATCCAATTGGCAAAACATCTGAACTGATTGAAAGACCAAGTGGAATTAAGATTGGAAAAATGATGGTTCCTCTTGGAGTTATAGGGATGATTTATGAGTCTCGTCCAAATGTGACAGTGGATGCTGCAGCACTTTGCATTAAATCTGGAAATGCTGTCATACTTAGAGGTGGATCTGAAGCCATTCATTCTAATAAGGCTCTCTATTCATGCATTAAAAGTGGACTTATTGACGCAGGATTAAATCCAAACTCAGTTCAGCTCATTGAAGTGACTGACCGTGAAGCGGTTACAGAGCTCGTAAGAGCGAGTGATTATGTTGATGCCATTATTCCAAGAGGAGGCAAAGGCCTCATTAAAAATGTAAGCAAAAATGCTTCTGTGCCAGTTATTAAGCATCTCGATGGCGTGTGTCATACCTACCTAGATATTTATGCAGACTCCCAAAAGGGTATTGATATTGCCTTCAATGGCAAAACTCGTCGATATGGAGTCTGTAATGCGACAGAAACGCTATTAGTTCACAAAGATTTTGATGCAAATGCCTTGATTAAACTAATTACACTTTTGACTGAGAAAGGAGTTGAAATCAGAGGCTGTGAAAAATCTCAACGACTCTCAAGCATAATTATGAAAGCATCAGAAAGCGATTGGACAGAGGAATACCTTGCTCCAATAATTTCTATTAAGATTGTTGATTCGGTTGATGAGGCTATAAATCACATTAATATTTATGGATCTGCTCATACAGATTCCATTGTGACAGAGAATGATGAAAACTCCAAGAAATTCATATCTGAAGTTGACTCATCATCAGTCATGGTTAACGCTTCAACTGGATTTGCTGATGGTTTTGAGTACGGTTTAGGTGCTGAGATTGGAATTAGCACAGGTAAATTCCATGTCAGAGGTCCAGTTGGACTAGAGGGACTAACATCACAAAAATACATCGTCATGGGTGACGGACAAATTAGGCCATAGAGAGTATAAAAAATGACAATTGATGAACAATTAGCAATTATTCAGAGAGGTACTGATGAGATACTCCCCCTTGATGAACTCAAGACTAAACTTAAAAAAAATAAACCTTTAAGAATCAAATTAGGCATGGACCCTACTGCTCCAGATCTTCATCTTGGTCATACTGTAGTCATCAACAAAATGAAGCAGCTTCAAGATCTTGGACACGAAATAATTTTTCTAATAGGTGACTTTACAGGCATGATTGGTGATCCAACAGGAAAAAATGTAACTCGTAAGCCTCTGACAAAAGAGGATGTTCTAGAGAACGCCAAGACTTATCAAAATCAAATCTTTAAAATCTTGGATAAAGAAAAAACTACGATTGCTTTTAACTCTGCATGGATGGGCAAGATGAGCTCAACAGAAATGATTTCTCTTGCATCTAAGCATACTGTTGCAAGAATGCTAGAGCGAGATGATTTTTCAAAACGCTATAAAGGGGGTCAAGCAATCTCAATACATGAGTTTTTATACCCCTTAGTTCAAGGCTATGACTCTGTAGCTCTCAGAGCTGACATGGAACTGGGTGGCTCAGATCAAAAATTCAATCTATTAGTTGGAAGGGAGCTCCAAAAACAAGCCAAAATGGAACCTCAAGTCATTCTAACCATGCCAATCTTAGAAGGCCTCGATGGCGTTCAGAAAATGAGTAAGTCTTTAGATAACTATATCGGAATTGATGAAGATCCGGATAGCATGTTTGGTAAGATTATGTCGATTTCAGATGAACTGATGTGGCGATACCTTGAATTGTTAAGTTTTGAATCACTTGAAACTATCGAATTGTGGAAAAAAGAAGTTGAGAAAGGTGAAAACCCAAGAAACATTAAGTTTCGTTTAGCTGAAGAAATCATAACGCGTTTTCATAGCAATAAAGAAGCAAAAAAAGCTCAGCAAAATTTCATTGACCGTTTTGCAAAAAATCAAATTCCTGAGGAAATGGATGAGTACACATTTTCAAAGGGTTTAAAAATTGCCAATCTTCTCAAAGACTCCGACCTTGTTAACTCAACATCAGAAGCTTTTCGCATGATCAAGCAGGGTGCTGTGAAGATGGATGGCC
>CABXDP010000005.1 GCA_902511025.1 uncultured Gammaproteobacteria bacterium
AGCCAGTTAATTCAACTTCTATGTTATTTTTATCGGTACGCAAACCTCTAGACCCCACTTATGAATGTAACTTTTTTGCTCAAATAATACCAAAGATATTTACATATTAATCAATTTTTACGTAAAAAATGACCATACTAGTAATTTATCTTGAAGTATTTACTTAATAAGTAATAATTAGGTCTATAATTTCACAATCAAAATATTTATTTAGAAGTATGGATTCATCAATTATTAAAAATAATTTGTCTTCATTCAATGAGGAGAATGAGCTTAAACACGGGCTCCCAAGTTGGGCTTACACGAGCGAAGATTTCTTTAATGTTGAGTGTGAATCTTTATTCTCTTCTAGTTGGGTATTTGCAGGCTTCGTTCATGAATTGAAAGAGCCCGGAGATGCTATACCAATTACAATCGCTGGACAGCCAATTCTGCTCATGAAAAACATGAATGGAATCGTGAATGCTTTTCATAATGCCTGCTCACATCGTTGTTTAAAGTTAGTTGATGAGGCCTGCAATGTTGGTGCGATGCTTTCATGCCCCTATCACTCATGGACTTATAATCTTGATGGAGATCTTTGCGCTACTCCTTTTTTTGGAGGTAAAGAACATCAACCAGAGGGTTTTGAAATGTCTAAACATGGATTGCAGTCTGTAAGAACTGCAATCTGGAATGACTGGATATTTATAAACTTGAGTGACGATGGTCAAAACTTTGAGGACTATGCCAAGCCATTAATAAATAACTTTAAAGACATTGATTTCCAAAAAGTGACCCCTGTTGCAACTCTTGATTTTGGTGAGATTGCTACCAATTGGAAGTTTCTCATGGAAAACTTTATTGAGCCATACCATGTTCAGTTTGTTCATAGAACTACAACAAATCAGCCACTTGAGGATCACTACACAATAGTTGATGGCGTATGCGTAGGGAGTGCAATTGACCTAGATGATAAGGACAAGGTAGAAGGCAGTCTCTCGGTGAGTTCAAGGTACCTGACTTTATTTCCTAATTTTATTATTGGTAGATACTTTCCTGACCAGATTGGAGTTTATTTAAATGTCCCTGTCGACTCTGGCCATACGCTTCAAAAAAGGGTGATCTATACTACCGATGGGAAGGCTATTTCAGATCAATCTGTAGATGAAATTAAGAAGCTTTGGTGGGACGTTCATAAAGAAGACCATGCAATTTGCGAAAGGATGCAGCTTGGAAGGCATTCTCCAGTTTCAAAGGATGGGGGATTACTCTCACCATACTGGGAGGATAGTGTTAGAGCATTCCAGCGAATGATTGCTGATGCTGTAACCAAATAAATATTATTAATGAGGAGTAATGATGGCAGATGAAAATTTTAATAGTGACTATAGATTAGCACACACGATGATGCGGGTACTGGATTTAGATAAATCAATCCACTTTTATTGCGACATACTGGGAATGAATGTTCTTAGAAAAACGGACTACCCGGGAGGGCGATATACTAATGCGTTTGTAGGGTATGGGCCAGAGATAGAATTTCCAGCACTGGAGCTCACTCATAACTGGGATCAGGAAGAGCACTATGATAAGGGCAATGGATGGGGCCATATCTGTATAGAGACCCCAGATGTTTATAAAGCTGTTGAAGATCTTGAGGCCAGTGGCGCCAAGATACTGAGTCCAGCAAAACCAATGAACGCAGGAACTAGAATCCTTGCTTTTATTGAAGATCCAGATGGCTATGTTGTTGAGCTAAATGAAAAACTTGAATTAACTGAATAAGGAAAAATGATGAAAGATAACAAACCTAAACTCTATAAATTTAGTGAGATTGAGCATCGCCTTCATACACTTGAGCCTGGCAAAAGTTACATTAAGCCTTTTGTTACAAGTGCAGTGAGCGATACGATGTGTGGCGGTCTTAACTTCCTGAATGAAGTCTCTGTTCCCTGGGAGTTAACTTGTGATGAGATTATTTATTGTATGGAAGGGACGTTCAGATTGACCTGTGATGGAGTTGCCTATGAATGCAACCCAGGTGATGTGTTATATATTCCAAAAGACAATTCGATTGCTTATGAGTGTGATGAGAAATGCATTATTTTTTATGCGGCCTACCCCCATGATTGGAAGCAACAAGCTGGCATTACTTTTGTCCCTGGCATTGATCCAGAGGATATGCCACAAAACTAGTGAATCGATATGAGCAGCTCAAGTAGTCGACTATTAAACTTAAACCAAAATAATGATTCAAGTCATGATGTGAACTCTCATTTACCTACAAGAGACACATTAAAGGATAAATTAAATCAACAAATCATAGATTTGCTTGAGTTGGATGGCAGGTTACCTTTTAAGGAGATTGCAAATACCCTAGATATCTCAGAAGGCACAGTCAGAAATAGAGTCAACCGAATGAAAGATGCTGGAGTCTTGCAAATCAAAGCGCTGGTTGATCGCTCTGCAATAAACTACTCAACTGATTCAATGCTCGGCATAAAAGTTGCCTCAAGTTCAAGTCCGAGTTTGGTTGCCAAGAGGCTTGAGAGTTGTAATGAAATAGTATTTATTATGTGGGTGTCTGGAAGATACGACTTACTAGTTGAGATCGCATCAGAGAGTGATGACACATTGAGTCATTTTCTCGAAGAGCATTGTTTTAATAATGACGACATTAAAGACATTGAGGTCATGAAGGGCCTTTCAACTTTTAAAAATCAGTTTTTATTAAAGTCTCAAGAGAAAATTTAAAATTAATTAAAAAAGAAAAGAAGGAGAAACATGAATAAGATTTATCACACGAAGATGGCTGACGCGCTCCCCTCGAAAAAGCGCGTTGCAGAAGAAAAGGCGAGACTTGAAAAGGCTGGCATCAAATATATCCTCTCTTGTTGGATTGATATGCTTGGTCTCCCAAAAACAAAACCAATCCCTTTTGCTGAATTTGAAGCATTATGTGCTGGAAAAGGTCCACAATTTGCTGTCCATTCAGTTTCGTTTGTTCCAGAACTAGGCCCTAATGACTCAGATCAAATCCCTGTTCCAGATCTAGATAGTTTAGTCATTTGCCCATGGGATAAAACTTGTGTTTGGGTTTTTTCTGATCTGTGGTGGGAAGGTGAGCCATATAATTTATGCCCTCGTCAGACTCTTAAAAGAGCTGTGCAGAATGCAGATGATGCTGGTTACAAAGCTTTTTGTGGAATTGAGCCAGAGTTTATTGCAATGCGATATGAGGATGGTCAGCCCGTTAAGGCAATCGATGATGATCCATTGCCAGGTGAGGGTTTGAGGCCAAGAAGGCAGGCTTTTGGATATGACGTTGAGTACTCAATAGATTCAATGGAGTTTCTCAAAGAACTAATAGATATCGTCAATGACCTTGGTTGGGAAATGAAGGATGTTGTCTGTGAGGGTGCATATTCACAATTTGAATTAGACTTTACCTATACCAACATTCTGCAGATGGCGGATCGATTAGTTTTCTTGAGAGTGCTACTCAAAGAAGTAGCTAAAAAATATGGGATGTTTATTACCTTTATGCCAAAGCCAACCATTGGTGACTGGAGATCTGGTGCCCATATTAACTTTAGTATGACCAGCAATAAAGATAATAAAAATATCTTTGAAGGAAAAGATGGTAAGTTTTCTGACTTAGCCTACCATGCTGTTGGAGGCTTAATTAAGCACGGCACTTCAATTACAGCAGTTGCCTGCTCAACGGTAAACTCATACAATGGACTAGTTCCAATCGTGGGAGGATTTGAGGGAGGAGTTTATACATGGGCACCGACCACAATGGCCTATGGAGACAACAATCGCTCTTGTATGATACGTCTGCCTCAGAATCGTTTCTGTATTGAAAATCGTGCAGCAGACATGTGTATGAATCCATACCTGTCTCTTGCGCTGACAACTGCAGCAGCATTAGATGGAATTAAAAATAAAATTGATCCTGGTAAGCCTCTAAATCTAAATCTTTATACTTTAAGCCCTGAAGAAATGGAGGCATCAAACATCAAATCACTCCCTCGTAATCTCTTAGAAGCCATTGAGGCACTGAACGAAGATGATTTTGCAAAAGAGGTACTAGGTGATTCAATGCTACTCCAGTTTTTCTCATACAAGAAAGATGAGTGGGATAGATATCATCAGGCAGTAACTGACTGGGAAGTTCAGGAGTTTTTAAGACTCTACTAGATAATAAAGTCATTACCAAAAATTTAGTACGTTTTTAATTTAAACTATCATTTTTTGAATTACCATCATTCAAAAAAGACGTTTTTTATTTGGAGTAAATATGTGTGGAATTGTTGGACTTTTTATTAAGAATCCTAAGCTTGAATCTCAACTTGGAGCTCTCGTAGCTCCTATGTTAAGCGAGATGACAGAGCGGGGACCTGATAGCGCTGGTATGGCTGTCTATAGAGACCCTAATGAAGCTGGCTGTAAAGTTACCGTTCTTGCTCAAGATTCAGAGTTTGATTGGGAAAACTTTGAAAAATCGGTTCATACAAATTTTTCAGTTGATAAGTTTTATGTGAATCAAAACCATGCAGTTCTCTCTCTAAGCTCATCTCTTGATAAAGTTCAGGATTGGCTTCATGATAATTGGAAAGACTTAAGTGTTACAAGTGCAGGGAGTAATATCGAAATCTTTAAAGGAAAGGGCAACCCTGCAGACTTTATAGAACAATTTGATATTAAAAATATGACAGGAACTCACGCCCTAGGGCATACACGTATGGCAACTGAGAGTGCTATTACTACGGAGCATTCTCATCCATTTTCTACGGGCCAAGATTTATGTCTAGTCCACAATGGTTCTCTATCCAATCATAATCGTCTTCGTGAAACACTCAAACGTGCTGGAGTTCAATTTAAAACAGATAATGATAGTGAGGTTGCGGCGGGCTATTTGAGTTGGCGTTTAAGTGAGGGTGATGACCTAGATGAGGCATTGAACCATGCTATAGAGGATTTAGATGGATTTTATACCTTCGCCATTGGAACCAAGGATGGCTTTGCGGTTATGAGAGATCCAATTGGATGTAAGCCAGCAATCATGGCAGAGACAGATGACTGGGCAGCTATGTCTTCAGAGTATCGAGCAATCGCAACTTTGCCTGGGGCTGAAAACGCACGAATCTGGGAGCCTGAACCAACCCAAATTTACAGTTGGAAGAGGAATTAATATGGCTACTATAGATCTAAATAAAAGTACTATTCGAGAACTTAATGAAAAATTACAAGGGGGCTCGAGTGGTGATAAATTCATAGTTAATAATACTGTTGGCAAGCATGCTCTTTCTGTTGGACTTACAAAAGAAGTCGATGTAGAGATCAATGGCCATGTTGGATATTACTGCGCAGGAATGAATCAAGAGGCCTCCATAAAAATTAATGGAAATGCTGGACCTGGCCTTGCTGAAAACATGATGTCTGGTGAAGTTCGAGTGACGGGAAATGCATCACAGTATGCAGCTGCAACTGCACATGGTGGACTCCTTGTTATTGAGGGTGATGCGAGCTCACGATGCGGCATATCAATGAAGGGAGTGAACATTGTTGTTGGTGGAAATATCGGCCACATGAGTGCTTTTATGGCTCAATCTGGAAGTCTTGTTGTGTGTGGTGATGCGGGAGATGCCCTTGGAGACTCTATCTACGAGACAAAAATCTATGTCCGAGGAAAGGTCAAAAGTTTGGGAACAGATTGTGTTGAAAAAGATATGAAAAAAGAACACAAGGAAGAGTTAGCTAAACTTTTAGATTTGGCACAAATGAATTACGCTGTTGATGAGTTCAAAAGATACGGCTCGGCAAGGAAATTATATAATTTTGACATTGACCAAGTCGATGAATACTAAGGAGACTAGATCATGAGTAAAGACAATCCAACGTTAATAGAATCAGCAACTTTCCCTCGACATGTCATAGCTGAAATACAACGCGCTGCAAAAACAGGTATTTATGATATCCGAGGTTTTGGTGCAAAAAGAGATATCCCTACCTTTGATGACTTGGTTTTTCTTGGGGCGTCAACTTCCCGCTACCCTTTAGAGGGATATAGAGAAAAATGTACCACTGAAGTGGTTTTGGGAAATCGATTTGCAAAAAATCCTATCCATTTAAAAACACCAGTCACTATTGCTGGTATGAGTTTTGGATCACTTTCGGCGCAGGCCAAGGAGTCTTTAGGAAGAGGCGCAACACTTGCTGGAACAAGTACCACAACTGGTGATGGAGGAATGACTCCTGAAGAGAGAGGGCATTCTAAAACTCTTATCTATCAGTATCTTCCTTCCAGGTACGGTATGAATCCAGACGACTTAAGAAGAGCTGATGCAATAGAAATAGTTCTTGGCCAGGGGGCAAAGCCAGGTGGCGGAGGTATGCTATTAGGTCAAAAAATCTCTCCAAGGGTTGCAGAAATGAGAAATCTACCAGAAGGAATTGATCAGCGTTCAGCCTGTCGACATCCCGACTGGACAGGGCCAGATGATCTTGAAATCAAGATTCAGGAGCTCAGGGAAATCACAAACTGGGAGAAACCCATTTATGTCAAAGTTGGGGCAACCCGCGTATTTTATGATGTGACGCTTGCGGTTAAAGCTGGAGCAGATGTAGTCGTTGTTGATGGTATGCAAGGCGGAACGGCTGCAACTCAAGATGTATTTATTGAGCATGTTGGCATTCCAACACTGCCGGCTGTAAGAATGGCTGTTGAGGCTCTGCAAGAAATGGATATGCATCGCAAAGTTCAGTTGATAGTTTCTGGGGGTATTCGTAGTGGCGCTGATGTTGCAAAAGCTTTGGCTCTTGGTGCTGATGCAGTCTCAATAGGAACTGCTGCACTAATCGCTTTAGGAGATCAAAGCCCAGAGTTTGACGATGAATATAAGGCTATTGGTTCAGCTGCTGGGTTTTGGGATGATTACCAACAAGGCAATGATCCAGCTGGAATTACAACACAAGATCCTGAACTAGCAAAAAGACTGGATCCCATTTTAGGAGGTCGAAGACTGGCAAACTATATCAATGTTCTCACACTTGAGTTACAAACTTTAGCTCGTGCCTGCGGTAAAAGTCACGTTCATAATTTGGAACCAGAGGATATGGTAGCATTAACAATGGAAGCTGCGGCTATGGCTGGAGTTCCTCTCGCAGGGACAAGCTGGATTCCTGGAAAAAATGGGATGTAAGCTAATTAAAATTACTTAAAAGATATGACAGATAGGAGGATGTATGGCAATTAAACTTAGTAAGGTCGCTAAAGACAGGGGTATTGAATATTTTCTGATTAGCTTTGTGGATCTATTCGGCAGTCTTCGCTCTAAATTAGTTCCTGCAAGGGCTATTGATGATATGCAAAAAGACGGCGCTGGTTTTGCAGGATTTGCTGCTTGGCTCGACATGACACCTGCTCACCCTGACATGTTTGCCATTCCAGATCCAGACAGTTTAATTCAATTGCCATGGAAGCCAGAAGTTGCTTGGCTGGCCTCAGATTTGTGGATGGATGGAAAGCCAGTAGAGGCCTCTCCACGCGTTGCTCTAAAACGACAGTTAGCTGAGGCTGAAAAGCAAGGCTTCAGAATGAAAACTGGCGTTGAATGTGAATACCATCTGATTAATGATGATGGCACTGATATTGCTGATGATAAAGACCAACAGAGTAAGCCTTGCTATGATCAGCAAGCATTAATGCGACAATATCCAGTGATCAAACAAATTTGCGACAGCATGATTGAGCTTGGCTGGGGTCCCTATCAAAATGATCACGAGGATGCCAATGGCCAATTTGAAATGAACTGGGATTTTGATGACGCCCTGACAACTGCAGATCGACAGGTATTTTTTAAATTTATGGTTAAATCGATTGCAGAACTGCATGGGATGCGCGCTACATTTATGCCTAAACCTTTCAGCCATCTCACAGGAAATGGTTGTCATTCCCACCTCTCTATCTGGAGTCTTGATGGCTCTAAAAACTTATTCAATGGAGATGATGATAGTAGAGGCTTAGGATTATCTTCCCTTGCTTATCAATTCTTAGGCGGCATAATGCACAGCGCTGATAAATTGACAGCAATCTTTAATCCAACAATAAATAGTTATAAGCGTATCAATGCGCCAAGAACTCTCTCTGGAGCAACATGGTCTCCAAGTTCAATAACTTATGGAGGAAATAACCGCACCCATATGATTAGAGTTCCAGACTCTGGCAGATTTGAATTGAGGTTAATGGACGGTGCTGCAAATGCATACCTTATGCAGGCAGCAATCCTTGCTTGTGGGCTAGATGGAATTGCTTCGGATCGTGATCCTGGTGATCCATTAGATATCAATATGTATGAGCTTGGTAAAGATATTGAAGGTTATAAACAGCTTCCAAAAAATCTACTAGATGCTCTAAGACTTCTTGAGGAGAGTGATGTCTTGAGAGAAAGGCTTGGAGATGAATTAATTGATGCTTACATCAAGCTTAAGCAAAGTCAATGGAATGACTATTCATCTCATCTCAGTCAATGGGAGCGAGATAATACTCTAGACTGTTGATAAAAATTTGCTGAAATGGGCTATGTAAAATTTGAATTAGGCGATGTAACTCTTCTCTCTGGAGAGGTTCTTAGTTCAGCATTCTTGGCCTATCAAACCTACGGCAAATTGGATGCTAATAAAAGTAATGTTGTTGTTTTGCCTACCTTTTTTACTGGATCACATCAAAGAAATGAAGGGTTCTTTGGTCCTGGAAGAGCGATAGATCCAGATAAGCACTTCATTGTTTCAATTAACATGTTTGGTAATGGAGTATCTTCCTCTCCGAGCAATACTGAGTCGCCTCAAGATGGTCCAAGGTTTCCTCATGTTTCGCTCTGGGATAATGTTGCTTGCCAGTATCGGCTTCTGACTGAGGCATTAGGAGTAAAGAGGATTGCTCTAGTGACAGGATGGTCAATGGCTGGCTGCCAAGCCTATCAGTGGGCTGCTCAGTGCCCTGACTTTGTTGACGCTATTTTACCCTTCTGTGCATCAGCAAAAACTTCACCACACAACTTTGTGTTTCTTGAGGGGGTTAGGTCAGCACTATGCGCAGACCAACATTGGAATAATGGAGACTATAGCTCACCTCCTGTAAGGGGACTAAAAGCATTCGCAAGGGTTTATGCGGGATGGGCTTTTTCACAAACGTTTTATCGAGACTCACTCTATAAAACAATTGGCTATGAATCATTTGAGGATTTATTGGTGGACTGGGAGGAGGACCATGCTGAAAATTGGGACGCTAACAATCTTATTTGCAAACTCAGAACTTGGCAGACTAGTGACATCAGTATCGGCCCAATCTACAATGGAAATTTTGAAGAAGCGCTAAAATCAATTAAGGCTAAATCTATACTTATGCCTTGTACTCAAGATTTATATTTTCCACCTGAGGATAACGCCATAGAGGCGAGTCATATGTTAAATGCAGAGTTTCGACCTTTTGATTCACCATGGGGGCACTGCGCTGCAAACCCTGGAAATGATTCCGACTTTACTCAGGCCCTTGAGAAAAGCCTACAGGAACTTTTAGAATACTAAATGTATGAGTTGATATGACAATTACGTGGCAAGATTTTGAAAAAGTTGACATAAGAATTGGCACGATAATTAAGGTCGAGGATTTTCCTGAAGCAAGAAAACCTGCTTTCATACTGCATGTTGACTTTGGCTCTGAAATTGGCATTAAGAAATCAAGTTCGCAAATTACTGACCTCTATAACAAAGATCAATTGAAAGATAAACAAGTGATGGGTGTTGTGAATTTTTCACCTAAGCAGGTTGGACCTATTATGAGTGAATGTCTTGTTTTAGGATTTTACCGCAAAGATAATTCTGTAGTTTTGGCTACGAATGATTTACCAGTGACTAATGGCTCAAGGCTTCTATAGCAATTTTTTTATCTGAGTTGTCGATATAATATCTAGCACTTTTAGTTGTTAAAAAAACCTAGCTTGTTATGATAATTTGTGCTGGCGAGTCATTAATCGATATGGTCTCTTTTCGTGGGGAAGCTGAATATACTCCTCATGTTGGAGGTAGTAATTTCAATTCATCCATTGCACTTGGTCGCTTAGGTGCTGATAGCTATTATTTTGGCGCTATATCTAATGACAGCTATGGGGAGTTAATTGAGAGTAAGTTACGTCATTCAAAAGTAAAGGAAGACTTTGTCATTAAGACAAATCGCCCTACAACTCTTGCCTATGCTGATGTGATTGATGGCATAGCAGAGTACACCTTTGTTGATGAGCATTCAGCTGGGAGGCTATTGGATTCATCGAGCCTCAAACCATTTCTAGATGGAGTAAAAAAGGCAAAGGCATTACTGGTTGGAGGGATAAGTCTTCAAGCAGAGCCTTGTGGTTCGAGTTGGCAATCATTTATTGAAGAAGTCGCAGGACACTTGCCAATTTATTTTGATGCGAACGTTCGTCCAGATTTTATCGAGAACAAACAGGCCTATTTAGCTCGATTCATTGAGCTTACTCACAAAGTTGATATTCTTAAAATATCAGATGAAGACTATCGCTATCTTTTTGGAGCACAGGACATTAATGAGGTCAGTAAAAGTTGGCTGGATAATGGGATTAAACTCGTTATATTAACTTTAGGGTCAGAAGGTTCAAAAGTGATTAATGGTAATGGCAATAAAGTATTTGCTGAGAGTCTTAAGGTTGATGTTGTCGATACAATTGCTGCAGGTGATACATTTAATGCTGGCTTTCTTCTGAATCTTGATGAGCAGGATTTGCTTGATAGAGACAGTCTAAGGACTATCAACAATGATCAGCTAACTCAAGCACTTAGTTTTGCGAATAAAGTGGCAAGTATAACTGTAACTAGAAAAGGTGCAAATCCGCCCTGGCATGAAGAACTCTCCTAACAAAAAAAATAATTTTTTTGTGTACTTGAAAAGAAAAATATTAAACTCTATATAATCTTGTTAAGAAGAATTTAGTAAGTAAAATCTATCCATTCTTCGTGTCATAAAATTTAAAAATATTAATGGACTCAATCATTTCAATCAAAGGTTTATCAAAAACCTATAATTCTGGTTTTGAAGCACTTAAAACAGTTGACTTGGAAATCAACCGAGGTGAAATACTTGCCCTTTTAGGTCCAAATGGTGCTGGAAAAACGACTTTAATCTCCTCTATATGTGGCATTATCTCGCCTTCATCAGGCTCTGTAACTGTTGATGGTTTTGATATTATTAGCGACTTTAGAAAAACAAGATCTATGATTGGTCTGGTTCCTCAAGAGTTGACTTTGGGTGCTTTTGATACCGTCTGGGGAACTGTGAGATTTAGTAGAGGGTTATTTGGTGCCAAGAGAGATGATGCATACTTGGAACAACTTCTCAAAGATCTATCACTTTTTGATAAAAAAGATTCAGAAATTAGAGCCTTGTCTGGAGGAATGAAGAGGAGGGTTTTGATTGCTAAAGCCCTCTCTCATGAACCTAAAGTTTTATTTTTAGATGAACCAACAGCCGGGGTTGATGTTGAGCTAAGAAAAGATATGTGGAAGATTGTCAATAAACTTCGCAATCAAGGTGTGACCATTATCCTTACAACACACTACATTGAAGAAGCTGAAGAAATCGCTGAAAGAGTCGGTGTTATTAGTAATGGTGAGCTTTTGTTGGTTGAGAAAAAAGATGAACTGATGGAGAGCCTGGGTAAAAAACAGCTTCTTATTGATCTTAAAGAGTCGGTTAAAAAAATTCCAAGCATATTAGAGAAATACAACATTGAGCTCAATGAAGAGGGCACTCAGATCTCATATACTTACGTCGTTAAGGACGAGACAGCTGATGTATCAGAGGTTCTTCATGAAATAACAAATTCAGGATTATTATTAAAAGATTTGAAGGTGGAGCAGAGCTCATTAGAAGATATTTTTGTTGATCTGGTTAAGGAGGAGTTATGAATTTAACTGCGATTAAGGTCATCTATTTCAATGAGATGCTGCGTTTCTGGAAAACTCTCTTTCAAAGCGTCGCCTCCCCTGTTATTTCTACGGCTCTTTACTTTGTAGTCTTTGGCTCTGCTATTGGATCGAGAATAGAGAATATTGAAGGAGTGTCATACGGCCTATTTATTGTTCCAGGTTTGACCATGTTGTCGGTCTTAACTCAGAGCATTTCTAATGCGTCATTTGGTATTTTCTTTCCTAAGTTTACTGGAACAATCTATGAACTTCTGTCTGCGCCTGTGTCTTTTTATGAAACTTTAATAGGTTACGTCGGCGCAGCTGCAACGAAGTCTCTGATTCTAGCAACAATCATTCTAGCAACAGCTAATCTGTTTGTAGATTTGAATATTGCTCATCCATTCTGGATGCTTGGCTTTCTGGTTTTAACCTGCATCGCTTTCAGCTTGTTTGGTTTTATCATTGGCCTCTGGGCTGATAACTTTGAGAAACTGCAAATCATTCCGCTTCTTATTATTACTCCTTTGGTTTTCCTCGGTGGAAGCTTTTATTCAATCAGTATGCTCCCAGACCTCTGGCAGAAGGTGACTCTTTTTAATCCTGTTCTATATCTCGTCAGTGGATTTAGATGGAGCTTCTTTGAGGTTTCAGATGTGAGCGTTGGAATTAGTTTATTTATGGTGTTTTTATTTCTTGCTATTTGTATTGCTATAATAGCTTGGATGTTCAGAACTGGATACAAACTAAAACAATAATCAATAATAGGTGAAGTTATGGCTCAAATTACTGATCTGTACATTTACCCAGTCAAATCTCTTAAGGGGATTGCTCTAAAAGAAGCACAAACAGCACAGCGCGGACTGGAGTTTGATCGTGAGTGGATGATTACTGATCAAGACTATAACTTTATTTCCCAGAGAGAAATAGAGTTAATGACCACGATAGAGACAGACATTGATTCTGACTCATTAATTCTTACCTCGAACAATCAAAAGACTTTGAAGATTCCGTTAGATTCATCAAGAAGCAATAAAGTCAGAGCGATGGTATGGGATGATCTGTGCGATGCTTTGGATGAAGGCGATGATGTATCTCGATGGCTGACTGATGTTCTTGGAACATTTCGCGGAAGTGAACTAAGGCTTGTCAGGTTTAATCAAAAGGGCGAGCGATTAGTTCCTAAAAAATATTTACATGGCGTTCATGCTGAAAGTGCATTCTCTGATCAGTTTCCATATCTAATCACCTCATGGGAGTCTCTTAGTAGGCTAAATACTGGCCTTTCGGAAAATGATTCATTTGAGGTTTCAATGAATCGATTCAGACCCAACATAGTGGTTAATGGGCTACCCAATGTTGAGATGATGACCTCATCTAATTTGGTATGCGAAAAGAGTGGTTATCAGTTTGGATTGAGAAAGCCTTGCAAGCGATGTAAAATTACGACGATTGACCAAGAGACCGGTGCAATTGAAAATCCTAAAGAGCCTTTGGCAACCCTTGCTAAGCTAAAATTTAGTGAAGAAGAAAACGGGGCCTTTTTTGGTCAAAATGCAATTTTACTTAGTGAGCATGCTGTTCTGAGAGTTGGAGATTTGTTTGAAATAGCTTATGTGAATTAATTAATTCTCCAATGAAATGGCTTCAAACTTAATGTCATTTTTCCAGGCGTGACCATATATGACTTCATAGGTTGCTGGAATCTTTCCGTTCTCACGGTAACTTTCATACATCTCTAGCATTTTCTTGAACTTTGTTTTTCCAGTCAACGACTTAGATCTATTGTCAACACTTTGAGCACCAATACCCTTAAGGTCTCTCATCAAGTCTATAACTTTTTCATAGGTAAGTGTTAACTTTTCCATCTCCATGATGGGGCTTTGAAAACCTGATTGAATCATCTGATCGCCAATATCGTGCATATCAATAAATTCATTCACATGAGGACTACTGTCAACTATGGACCAGCTTCTCTTCAGCTCTTTTAGGGTTTCAGGGCCAAACGTTGTAAATAGAATTAAGCCCTGGGGCTTGAGAACCCGATGACACTCATTGAAAAGTGTTTTCAGATCTGTGCACCACTGCATCATGAGATTGGAAACAACAAAATCAACACTATTTGATTTAAAAGGAAGTTGGTACGAGTCTGCACAAACTTTTAGTTTTTGTGAATTGTTTATCAAAGACTGCTGAGCAAAATCGACACAAACTAATCGTGCATCAGGAAATATCTTAGCAGTTTTTTTGCTAAGAAAGCCAGTCCCAGATCCAAGATCTATTATGGTTTCTGGATCAACAGAGATGACTTTTAGTTTCTCAGAGAGTCTTATAGCAATCTCATTTTGAAGAAATGCATTCTCATTGTAAATGCTTGAGGCCTTATTAAAACTTTTTCTTACTTGAGACATGACGCAACTTGATTTGAAATTTTCTTCATTAAATTAAAGTACTGATTAGGGCCTTTTTCAAATTCTTGACCTAGTATATCTATTTTATGAGCCTTAATTTTTAGTCCCTCTGACAATACAGAAATCTGACTTTTTCTAACTTCTGTGCCATAAATAAGGCAAGAAATATTTAAATCATTAATTGTATTTTTAGATGCAAGGGTTCTATTGATGCTTAGCCTTGCTCCATGATATGGAGTAATAATGACTGGTCTTCCTAAATTATATTTTTTTTCAAAATACTGAATAGTATCTGAATAGGTTGCATAAAGATCTGATGAAAATGGAAGCATTTGTTTTTTTAATTCAATGTGTAATATATCAAGCTTTGAATTTAAAGAAGCTAGATTCATATTATATTTATCTTGGTTATCAGGATTTATATCTATGAGTAATCTGTTGATATGCTGTGCAATTTTTTTCATATTGTCTAAATCAAGCCATAAGTGCATATCGGGAATTAAATCCTCCGGGCTATCTTCTTGTTGAACTTTTTCGTAGATCTTTTCAGCTCTGTATTTGTGAACATTAAGGCTACCCAAACTTATGATTTCAAATCGATTAGATTCATCCAAATTTTTAAGTGCTTTACGAAGCCCTATTTCAAATTCATCACCAATAGAGATTACCAGATCAGCTGTCTCAATCATTCTAATCTGTGATGGCTTGAGATGAAAGGTATGCGCAGAGTTATTAGATTGAAGAAGGAGTTTAGGAGAGGCAATATCCTCCATGAGAGCCACAACGATACTATGAATGGGTTTGATGCTGACAACTACTTGAGGTGTCGACTGAGCATGACTACTTTTAAATACAAAAATTAAAATTAAAGTGATTAAAAGACGAAATCTCATAGCATGCCTCAAAGTGAAGGTAAATTATACGCTTATTGAGTAAATCATCGATTGATTAGTTGCCGCATATAAATATTGCTCGCTTTGGAGCAGGATAGCCCTCCACTGTAAGATTTGAGTCAGACGGATCAAGAAAATCTTCAAGTGACGCAGGGTTATATCCAATCCATGACGTTTTGCTCTGTTCATGCGTTGAGGTTTGAGTGACATCTATAAGTTTTATATCATTGAAGCCAGCATCAATAAGCCATGACTTGAGTGTATCAGTGCTTGGTAAACAGTAGACATTTCTCATATTTGCATATCTTCCTTCAGGTTCAATTGTGAAGTCTCTAGGTCCGTCTACTATTAAGGTTTCAAGTATCAGCTCTGAATCAGTAGCCATCATTTTTTTAAGCATCAATAGATGCTTCATATGATCTCTCTGATGGTAAAGAACCCCCATGGAAAAGACACTCTCAAATACTGGCATACTCGGTAATTCTTCTAGCCTGAGTGGCAGCAAAATTGTATTAGAGGTGTTTTTAGATAAAGTTTCAATTGCCGCGAATTGATAATTGAACAACATAAAGGGCTCGATACCAAGAACTTTTTTTGCCCCTTCCAGGGCCATTCTTAGGCTGAAATAACCATTTCCAGCCCCTATATCTAGAACTCTTTTATTTTTTAATGGACGAATCTTTTTATTGAGTCGTTGCCACTTTAAGTCTCCAAGCCATTCACTTTCTAAGACTAAGTCATTCAAGAGAAATGGTCCTTTTCTCCAAGGCAGTAATTTCCTTAAACTCAGTTCAATATTTTCTGAGGAGGAGCCTATATCTTGTATGGATATATAAGGCTCATTAAGGCCTAATTCTCCCTTTGAGTAACTTTCTAGCTCATCAATTGATTCATTCCATTTGGGTATATTCCCATTTTTTACTTGAAGTGCTTTAAGGCTTTTAGAAAGGCACTCTTCTTTGAATTGATGAAGGGTTAAATCATTGAAAAATAACTCGAATTTATCTTCAAATAATTTCATAAATTAAATCTTTTCATAAAATACATCTAGTATAAAATAAGTTAGAGATACATATATATGTTACTTTTAACTCTTTTAGGGGATTAACGTGATTAATAAATCAATTAAATTTTTGGCGCTTCTGTTTTTGACTTTTAATGTCTTTGCAGGTGGCGATGATAGGGATCAAGTCTATTATGAAAACCTTGATGAAGAACTAGCTGCATTTGAGGCTCAACTGGCTGAAGATCTAGCAAAAGCTGAAATTGATGCTTTCAAAGCTGAAATGGATGCCGCTCTAGCTGAGCAAAAAATTGAAGACGAGTTGGCTACATTTGAAGCCAAGTTGGAGGCAGAGCTTGCTGCTCAAGAGATGATGGCAGAAATTGAGGCTGAAATGGCAAGAGCTGCTGCTCTTGCGGCTTTCCAACAGAAACTTGAGGATGAAAGAGCTGCTGCTGCAAAATCAACTGCTGCTTATCAATCCAAGTTAGCCAGAGAAGCTGAAATGACTGCTCGTATGGCTGAAATTGAAACTGAAAAAGAAATAGCTGCGTTTGAAGCCAAGCTTGCTGCAGAACTAGCCGCTCAAGAGATGATGGCAGAAATTGAGGCTGAAATGGCAAGAGCTGCTGCTCTTGCGGCTTTCCAACAGAAACTTGAAGATGAGAGAGCCGCTGCTGCTGCTGCGACTCAAGCCTACAGAGACTCTCTTCTAGAAGCAGAACTAGCAGCATTTGAAGCCCGATTAGAGGCTGAACTAGCTGCTGCAGAGATGATGGCTGAGATTGAAGAAGAGATGGCTCGAGCCGCTGCTCTTGAAGAGGAAGTGATTGGGGAACTTGTTGTAGAGGATGAAGTTATTGTGGTCACTGAAGAGGCTCATGAAGCCTGTAAGTATGCCCTAGGCTTATCTGATGCCAATATTGCTCTTTTCGAAAGTGCTTTAGCTGATGGAACTCTATTCAATAAAGGGCCTCAGAGCTCCAATGGTACTGAGTTTGGTGCCAGTAGATGGGATGCTTACGCAAACTGCGTAAGTAATTATATCAATCCATTCTAACTATTAAGGCTAGAGTCTTTTTGTTATGATGATTTAACATAACTTTAGTTCAAAATATAAAAAAACCCAGAGCTTGCTCTGGGTTTTTTTATTTATAATCTTTTAATGAATAAAATTCTTAGTAGTTTTCTAATCTCCTTTTTTTTGATTTTAATATCTACTTCTAGCTTCTCTGGAGGTGATGATATTTCAGTTCTTCAAGAAGAACTAGATATGATCCTGATGGAAGACCCTTGCTTTAATCATCTAGAGAGTGATATCTATGATGAGGGTAATATAACTTCAGTTATATTAATCAAAGGAGATGGCTCATTTACTCAAGGTGATGAAATAATGAGCTCTAGCAATGTTAAGGCAATTGTTGAATCTTATGATTCTGATAAAAATCTGCTCACCTATTACCAAACTGCTGAAACAGGTTTCAGATCCTTTTCAATTGGTGAAAAACTGGTAGGAAAGGGTGTAAATGTTGTAACAATTGAAGAGTTTGTTTTGGACTTTGTTGTTCCGTGTTCAGACCTTGTAGTGTCAATTGAAGAGAATCCAGAGCAAATGATTTTTGTATTTGCAGATTCAGAAGCCGCAATTCAGGCTAAGTTAGCTGCGAAAGAGATGATGACAGAGATTGAAGAAGAGATGGCAAGAGCTGCTGCACTTGCGGCCTTCCTGCAAAAGCTAGAAGATGAAAAAGCTGCTGCTGCAAAATCAACTGCTGCTTATCAATCCATGTTGGCTAGAGATGCTGAAATTGCAGCTCGCATGAAGCAATTAGCGATTGAACAAGAGCTTGCTTTATTCGAAGCTAAATTAGAGGCTGAACTTGCAGCTCAAGCAATGATGACAGAGATTGAAGAAGAGATGGCAAGAGCTGCTGCACTTGCGGCCTTCCTGCAAAAGCTAGAAGATGAAAAAGCTGCTGCTGCAAAATCAACTGCTGCCTATCAAGCAAAGGTAGCTTATGAAAAGAGAGTTACAAAAATTAAGGATGACTTGCTCGCAGAGTTGGACGAGTTTAATTTATCTGGAGAGTATAAATCAACTATTTCAGAGGAGCTTATAAAGGAGGCTACAGACAAGTTGGCAGAGGAAGAGTTTGTTGGAGCTATTTCTGGAGAAATTGTAACCGAAGCAATTCATGATTACTGCAAGGTCAATCTAGGGCTATCTGAGAGTAATATTGAGCTATTCAAAAAAGCATTATCTGGAGGTTATCTAGGTAATGTAGGACCACAAGTGACCAATGGAACTGAATTTACAGCTAACAGATGGCAGAAGTATATCGATTGTGTGGGTTCAAAAAGATAGAGTAGCTTTTCTATATCTCAAGCAATGAGTTTTCTTTATCAGCTAAAGATTTGTCAATTGAAGCGATATGCTGATCAGTAATCTTTTGAATGTTGTCTTCAGCTTTGCGCGACTCATCTTCAGAAATTTCCTTTTCTTTGAGAAGTTCTCTAAAGTCAGATATTGCATCTCTTCGGATATTTCTAATCGCCACTCTGGCATTTTCTGCTTCATCACGAACCACTCTTACTAGTTCTCTTCTGCGATCTTCAGTTAGAGGAGGCAGAGGTATTCTCATGACCAAGCCTTGGGTATTTGGGTTAAGGCCTAAATCAGAAGTCAAAATTGCTTTTTCAATCGGCCCGACCATATCTTTTTCCCATGGCGATACCTTTAAAGTTCTTGCGTCCTCTGCAGTAATGTTTGAGACTTGTGATAGAGGGACCATTGTGCCGTAGTATTCAACAGTGACTTGTTCAAGTAGTGAGGGGTGTGCTCTGCCAGCTCGAATTTTGCTGAAGTCGTTTTCTAGAGAGGCAAGTGATTTATCCATACGACTATTGGCATCACTATGAATTTCATTTATCATTTCTACTCTCCAGTTTGACTAACAGTTGTTCCAATTGCTTGGCCTTTGATAATGTTTGCAAGGGAGTAATTATCCTCCAACATACTAAAAACACAAATTTTTATATTGTTGTCTCTGCATAGTGCAAATGCAGCAGTATCCATGACCTTGATGTTTTGCTCAATAGCCGAGTCAAAAGTTAGGGAGTCAAATTTAATAGCTGATGGATTCTTAATGGGATCACTTGAGTAGATACCATCAACTTTTGTTGCCTTGAAGACAATATCTGCACCTATCTCGATTGCTCTAAGTGCAGCTGCTGTGTCAGTAGTAAAGCAGGGGTTCCCAGTGCCTGCGGAGAAAATAACTACCTTTCCGTTGACTAGCTCACTTTTTGCTTTGGTATGATCAAAGGGTTCACAAACTCCACCACCAATTGGAAAGCCTGACATCACTATTGAAGGAATATTATTTCTTTCGAAGGCATCCGATAGAGCTAACGCATTCATTACAGTTGCTAGCATTCCGATGTGATCACCAGTAATTTTATTCATACCCTCTGCAGAAAGACTGGCACCTCTGTATAAATTTCCTCCACCAACAACGATAGCAATTTCAACACCCAAATCAAGTGCTGATTGAACAATGCTTACGACCTTTTTAAGCATGTCAGAGTCTAAATTTTGATTACTACTGGATAGTGCTTCACCACTCAATTTTAGTAAGATACGTCGATAGGAAACCATCTGCTAAAGATTCAATACAAAATTGTGATTTTACACAAGGGATGAGTATAATGAACCCTTTGTCCGTCATAAAATACAGAGTTTATGGATTCAATAAGTATCCGTGGAGCAAAAGTCCATAATTTAAAAAATATAGATGTAAGCCTACCAAGAAATAAGCTCGTTGTTCTGACTGGACTATCTGGTTCAGGTAAATCTTCATTGGCATTTGATACTATCTATGCTGAAGGCCAAAGACGATATGTCGAATCACTCTCAGCATATGCAAGACAGTTTTTGTCTTTGATGGAGAAACCTGATGTTGATCATATTGAGGGGCTTTCTCCAGCAATTTCAATTGAGCAGAAGGCAACGTCACACAACCCAAGATCAACCGTTGGAACGATTACAGAGATTTATGATTATTTAAGACTTTTATTTGCAAGAGTTGGCTCACCAAGGTGTCCTGATCACGGAGTAAAACTTCAAGCCCAGACGATTTCCCAAATGGTAGACTCAATTCTAGGACTTCCAGAAGATTCTAAGATGATGATTTTGGCTCCAATTGTTAGAAACAGAAAGGGGAGTCATCAAAAACTTCTTCAAGAGTTGTCTCATGAAGGATTCCTGCGTGCCCGAATTGATGGTGAGGTTCAATTCCTTGAGGAAGTTGAAGAGCTAGATGGTAATAAAAATCACACGATTGAGATAGTGGTTGACCGGCTTAAGGTTAGGCAAGATATATCTTCAAGGTTATCTGAGTCGCTTGAAACAGCACTAAATATGAGTTCTGGCATTGCCATCGCAAGCCCTATGGATACTGTTGATGAATGGAAGGAGTTGACTTTTTCAGCTAAGTTCTCCTGTGTTCACTGTGGATACTCACTTAATGAATTGGAGCCAAGACTTTTTTCATTTAACAACCCAGTGGGGGCCTGTGAGGCTTGTGATGGTCTAGGAGTTAAAGATGTGTTTGATGAAGAAAGAGTTGTAGCAAATCCTGAGCTGAGTCTTGAGGATGGAGCAGTTTACGGTTGGAGCAAAAACAATGCTTACTTCTATCAAATGCTCACTCTCGTTGGTAATTTTTATAACTTTAGCGTATCGACACCGTTTAAAGAGCTATCAGAGGAGCATAAAAAAATAGTACTCTATGGTAGTGGAGACCAATCCATTGACTTTTCTAAAATAAAAGGGAGAAGAGGCTGGTCTAGTCGAAAAAAACCTTTTGAAGGAATCATTCCGAGAATGATGCGAAGATATGCTGATAGTGATATTCGTTCGGTTAGAGAGGATCTGTCTAGGTATGTCATAAGCAAGCCATGCGCGAGCTGTCATGGGGATCGACTCAATGCTGCTGCAAGAAATGTTTTTATAAAGGATCACAATATATCTGATTTGACAAAATTAACGATTGATCAGGTGTATGAGTTTTTTGAAACGCTGGAGCTTGATGGTCAGCGAGGAGAGATTGCCAGTAAGATCTTAAATGAAATTTCACAAAGACTTCATTTTTTAATTAATGTTGGGTTGGACTATTTAAATTTAGAAAGAAAAGCCAATTCTTTATCAGGTGGTGAAGCTCAAAGAATAAGGCTGGCCTCACAGATTGGCGCAGGATTAATTGGAGTTCTTTATGTTCTTGATGAGCCTTCGATTGGATTGCATCAAAGGGACAATCAAAAACTATTGGATACTTTGACTTACCTCAGAGATTTGGGCAATACAGTGATTGTAGTTGAGCATGATGAAGATGCAATCAGACAGGCAGATTATGTTATTGATATTGGTCCAGGGGCAGGCATTCATGGCGGAAAAATCGTAGCTAGCGGGTCACCAGATGAAGTTATTGCCAATACCAAGTCACTCACTGGAGACTATTTGAGTGGTCGCCAAGAGATTAGCACTCCTAAGAAAAGAAAAAGTTCAAATGAATGGCTTGAGATTACAGGCGCTAGTGGAAATAATTTAAAGAATGTCGACTTAAGGATTCCAATTGGAGTGTTAACTTGTATTACAGGTGTATCTGGTTCTGGAAAATCTACTTTAATCAATAATACGTTGTATGAACTAGCTGCACAAACATTAAACGGTGCTCAAACAGATATTGCTCCCTTCAAAAAAGTCAAAGGAATGGAACTTTTTGATAAGGTTGTGAATATAAACCAGAGTCCAATAGGAAGAACTCCAAGATCTAATCCAGCAACCTATACAGGTGTATTCACTTTAATTCGTGACTTATTCGCACTCACACTCGAATCTAGATCAAGAGGATATAAGTCAGGTCGGTTTAGTTTTAATGTTAAGGGTGGGAGATGTGAGGCCTGTAAGGGAGATGGTTTAATCAAAGTTGAGATGCATTTTCTACCAGATGTTTATGTTTCGTGTGATGTATGCAATGGACATCGATACAATAGAGAAACTCTTGAGATTAAATATAAAGGAAAATCTATAGCCGAAGTTCTTGAAATGACTGTTGAGGATGCACTGGACTTCTTTAAACCGATTCCAAAAATTAATCAAAAAATACAAACTTTAATGGATGTTGGTCTGTCCTATATTACCTTGGGCCAAAATGCTACAACTCTCTCTGGAGGAGAGGCGCAGCGCATCAAACTAGCTAAAGAATTATCTAAGTCTGATACTGGTCAGACACTCTACATACTTGATGAGCCAACGAGTGGGTTGCATTTTCATGATATCAAGCAACTTCTATCTGTGATATTTAGACTTAGGGATCGTAACAATACAATCGTCATTATTGAACATAATCTTGATGTTATTAAAACTGCAGATTGGATTGTTGATTTAGGACCTGAAGGTGGAAATAAAGGTGGTGAAATAATTGCTTATGGCACACCTGAAGAGGTAGTAAATTCTAAAAAATCATTTACTGGAAGTTTTTTGAGACATCATCTTTAGGTTTGAAAATCAATTGACTTCAAAACAATTCTAAAGGTATTTTTTTTGTTAATTTTATTTATAAGTACAGGAAGATAGCTATGTTTTTTTGAAAGATTTAAAGTTAAGTTCAGTTCGGGGCAAGTTACTAATATAGTCTCAATCATTTCATCACTAATATTTATCATTTCATTTTCTTCAACAATGAATGTCTGAAATTTAACTTTTTCCTCTGAACCTACTTGATAAATAAATTCTTTTGCAATTAAATCATTATTAATATCCTGAGATAGAGCTAGGTATACACTCAATTCATCAACTAAATTTCCAGGCGAGACCTTCCACTTTTCATTATTGTTATAGGTAGCATAGTTTTTTTCCGGAAAAAAATCAATTGTAATATTCTTTTCAGCATTTTCTCCAAGAATCTCTTTAACAGTATATTTTCTGCTGACTAATTCATTGTATGAATTTGTTCCTATACTTTGTTCAAACCTTGAGAATTTATAAAGTGCACTCCACATTGATTTAGTAGATGCTTCACTTGTATAAATATATTTATTACCATCAGTCTCAAGTCTAAATTCAGCAACTCCAATTTTGAAATTTCCCATAGAAGTGTCTGCGTATAAATCGTATTGAGCATTATATGGTGTTAGTGCATTAGCTCTTGAAGCAAGAATAATAAGTATGATAAAAATTTTAAATATCTTCATTAATTCAATCAAACAGGTTATCCTGGAGTAAAGCTAGTAAGAACAAGACGAAATCGAGTTTTTGAGCTATTTCTATTAATGATTAGGGGAATGTAGTTATATTTTTCAGATACATTGATAGAAATTTTTAATTCTGGGCTAGTTAGTTTAATAGAATTAATATTTATATCTTCTATACTAATTGTTTCATCTTCCGACCTGATAAAGGTTACTAGTTGAATTCCTTTTTCATCAACAACATGAAATGAGTACTCTTTTAGATTAGGTTTTTTTTGGAGATTCTCAGATAAAGCAAGGTAAAGATTCAGTTCATCAACTATTATTTTAGAATCTGATCCCCATTTTTTATCATTATTAACCATCACAAATCCTTCATTCTGGTTAATAAGAATTTTATTATTTTTGGTTACACCATCCTTTTCGATTTCAACAATATCATACAGCCTTCCTCTAATAATATTATCTTCTAAAGAGCCAATACTCTTCTCATATCTAGTATAGTTATAAAGTTTTTTCCAAATAGAATCTGTATAAGACTGACTCGAAAAAGTAAATTCATTGTTTCCATTGAGTTCTAACTTAAAATCTGCAGTACCAACTTTTAATGATCCCAAGTCTGTTGTAGCATTGAGTGCATATCTAGCTTCATATGGAGAAATCGCTTGTGAGCCTGAATAAATAAGAATCAAAATTACGAAAATAACTTTTTTCATAAAATTTTTCCATCAAAAGTTGCAGTATTATTAATTAGTTTTAATCTGCTTTGAGTATACCAATGAATGACCTTGGGATAAAGGCTGTGTTCTTTTTCTAAAACTTTTTTGGCAAGGGATGATGCTGTGTCATTATTTTCAATAGTCACTACTTCCTGACTAATGATTGGACCTCCATCCAGCTTTTCAGTCACAAAGTGAACAGTTGCGCCATGATGAGTATCTGATGCATTGATTGCTCTCTGGTGGGTGTCAAGGCCTGGATATTTTGGAAGCAATGAGGGATGAATATTTAGAATTTTTCCTGAAAAATGATGAATAAATAGAGGCGAAAGTATCCTCATATAGCCTGCAAGAATAATTACCTCAATACTAAAACTGTCAATAATTTTTATCATTTCCTGATCAAAATCATCTCTAGTATTAAATTTTTTTGGATCTAAAAAATGCGTTTTAATATTTCCAATTTCTGCTCTCTTGAGGCCATAGGCGTTCATATTATTGCTTATAACAGCAGAGATTTGAAGGTCAATCCCGTCTGCATGATCCATGATTGATTGTAAATTAGAGCCATTTCCAGAAATTAGAATAACAGCTTTCATTTTTATTTAATTACAACTTGCTCACCGTCAAATTGAACAACTTCTCCAATAAGCCATGCATTTTCACCACATGAATTTAAATGATTAATCGCTTCATTTGATGATTCTTTGGAAATGACAACAACCATACCAACGCCGCAGTTAAGAACCCTATACATTTCAGAAGTTGCAATATTTCCTTGGTCCTGAAGCCACTGAAAGATCTCGGGTTGAGTCCACGAAGCTGGATCCAATTTTGCTGCTAGATGATCAGGTAATACGCGAGGTATATTTTCTAGAAGCCCTCCTCCCGTGATGTGAGAAATAGCATGCACTGGAAGGGTTTTTAACAAAGATAAAATGGATTTAACATAAATTCTAGTTGGCTCAATAAGTGAATTGAGTTGCTCGTTTGTTGGCGTAGATTTTTCTAAGACTTTCCGGATTAGTGAGTACCCGTTAGAATGGGGTCCTGAAGAGCCTAGAGCTACAATTTGATCTCCTTGACTGACTTTAGAGCCATCAATGATTCGACTTTTCTCAGCAATGCCCACGCAAAAGCCAGCTAAATCATAATCTTCGCCGCTATACATCCCTGGCATTTCAGCAGTTTCACCTCCAATTAGTGAGCAGCCTGACTGACGACAACCTTCCCCTATTCCCTCAATAACCGAAGTTGCAATGTCTGGATTTAGAGATCCTGTTGCGAAGTAATCAAGAAAAAATAAAGGCTCAGCACCCTGCACAATAAGATCGTTGACACACATTGCAACCAAGTCGATTCCAATAGTGTCGTGCTTATTGAGCAGTTCTGCCACCTTAAGCTTTGTACCAACCCCATCGGTTCCTGAAATAAGTACTGGGTTTTTGTATTTATCCAAAGGGATTTCAAACATGGCTCCAAAGCCACCAAGGCCTGCCAAAACCCCAGGCCTAAGAGTTGATTTTGCAATAGGCTTAATTCTATCAATCAGTTGATTTCCTTTGGTGATATCAACTCCTGAATCCTTATAAGTCAATGACGACATCTTGTTTTCCGTATAATTAAGGTCTTAAAAAATGGATTAAATCAAGCAAAACAATGAGCTTTTCAATGCTTCCTAATGCGCTTTCAGTAATACGCATTATTTTAACAGTTCCAATAGTTATAGCACTACTAAAAGAGCAGTATTTGCTTACATTGCTATTATTTTTGGTCGCAGGTATCTCTGACGCTTTGGATGGATGGATTGCTAAACATTTTTCTTTTCAGACTAGATTGGGATCGATATTGGATCCAGTTGCCGATAAAGTTTTATTGACCTGTACCTTTATTGCGCTCTACTGGATTGAACTAATGCCACTATGGCTGCTTATGATTATTTTTGTTCGAGATGTCATCATTATAGCTGGGGCATTGGGATACTTCCTAGGTGAGATGAGTGCTGAAAGTGATTTGTTGGAGCCTAGCCTTATAAGCAAAGTGAATACAGTGTTACAGATTTCGTTAGTTTTGTACCTGCTCCTAGTTCAGTTCTATTTAAGTATTGATGGTTTTCAAGACATGATATTTATAGTTGTTGCTACCTCAACCGCTCTGAGTGGAGCAGATTATGCCCTTCTTTGGGTGAAAAAATTTATTCTACAAGAGACCAAGAAATGAACCAGCTTGGCTTGCCAATCAGTTTAAATTCTTCAATGCTTTTGAAGAACTTTGTTGCAAATCAAGAGCTAATAAAATCAGTAAGTCAACTATTTCAAAACCAGCAATCTTCAGAGCTGTATATCTATGGATCTTCTGGCAATGGCAAGACGCATATTCTTCAAGGGGCAGTATTAAAATCTTTATCAGATGATAAAAATGCAGTATTTGTTAATTGTTCAGAGCCCTTCCCTGAACATCTAATAGAATTTATGGATCAAATCAGTTTAATTAGTTTTGACAATGTTCACCTTATAGCTTCAGAAAAAGAAGAAATATTTTTTGATATGTTTAATAGAGCTAGGCAATCTAAAGTCAACATTTTAGTGAGTGGAGATTCATTACCTGCAGATCTTAGGGTCATGAAAGACATTAAAACACGACTCAGTTTAGCAGCCGTTTTTAAGCTCGAAGAGCTTAATGATGAGTTTACTATGATGGTGATTGATAGGCAAATGAGTGAAAGAAATCTTAAGATTGATTCCAAGGTCTTCAAATACCTTTTCAAAAACTTCTCACGAGATTTAAAGCTATTACTATCAACACTGGATGATTTAGATAAGGCCTCTCTTCAATCAAAAAAACCTATATCAATTCCCTTTGTTAGAAAATTCTTAAACTTGAATAATCAATGAAATTAAAATATTTTTCTATATTTCTATAAATTAGGGAAAATTTTACATCTTTTTTATTGAAAATTTTTATTTGTAGAATTATTTACTATAATCCACAAAAATAGTCGAATAGGCATTTTACTCATTAAAAGCCGAATATTTTTTTATGGATCATCTTCCTATATTTATTAATATAAGACAAAGGCCTTGCCTGGTAATAGGAGGCGGCGATATTGCTTTAAGGAAAATTAATTTATTGATTAAAGCTCAAGCTAAAGTCTACTGCCTTTCTCCCTTGTTCTGTGAAGGAATTGTCAATCTATATAAAAATGGAATTGTCAATCTCATTGATAAAAGTTTTGAGCCAAATGACATTAAAGATTACGCAATCATTATTGCTTCAACAGATGATTCATCAGTTAACTCATTAATCTCTCAATTAGCTAAACAAGCAAAAATCCCAGTCAATGTTGTCGATTCTCCTGAATTGTCAAGTTTCATAATGCCATCGATAGTTGACCGCTCACCCGTCATTATTGCTGTATCTTCGGCTGGAAAAGCGCCTGTTTTAGCGAGACTCATCAGAGCAAAATTGGAGACTGTTATTCCAAGTGCTTATGGAGTTTTGGCTGAAATTGCTGGTGAGTATAGGAAAAAGGTCAAAGATAGATTCGCCAATATTAAAGATAGAAGAGCTTTTTGGGAGTCGACTTTTTCTGGTGTTATTGCTGAAAAAGTTTTTTCAGGGAGGGTTGATGAAGCCAAGGACGACATCGATATGCAGCTTAAGAATGGAGTCAAAATGGAGCTGGGTGAGGTTTATCTGGTTGGAGCTGGCCCAGGAGATCCCGATTTATTAACCTTTAAGGCTTTGAGATTGATTCAGCAGGCTGATGTTATTCTTTATGACCGTCTTGTTTCAAAGGGTGTGATGGAGCTAGTTAGAAGAGATTCAGAATTAATTTATGTTGGTAAAAAAGGTGGTAGTGATATATCTACTCGACAGATTGACATAAATGAGAAATTAATTGAGCTTGCAAAAGCTGGTAGAAGAGTTTGTAGACTTAAGGGAGGTGACCCGTTTATTTTTGGGAGAGGCGGCGAAGAAATTGAATCTTTATCTGAGCAGGGTATACCTTTTCAGGTAGTCCCAGGAATTACTGCTGCATCTGGTTGCTCTTCATACTCTGGTATCCCTCTAACTCATAGAGATTATTCTCAGTCCTGTAGATTTGTAACTGCTCATTTAAAAAATGGAACAACCAACCTTCCATGGGAAGAATTTACCATTGATCAGCAAACCATTGTTTTCTATATGGCTTTGAGCGGCGCTAATTATATATGCGAGAAACTCATGGAGCATGGCATGGACAAAGACATGCCTATTGCAATTATTGAAAAAGGAACAATGCCCGAGCAAAAAGTCTATATTTCATCTTTAACAGCACTTCCTGATTTATTAGCTAAAGAGGATATTCACGCACCAACCCTAATGATTGTGGGTGAGGTTGTTAAGCTCAATGAAAAGCTGAATTGGTATGGCAGTTAAAAAAATGAAATCTGTTTCTTAATAAAGAATTATTTAATTTATTTGGGTATAATTCAGAATTCTTCGCGGGAGTGGTGGAATTGGTAGACACGCTGGATTTAGGTTCCAGTGTCGCAAGACGTGAGAGTTCGAGTCTCTCCTTCCGCACCATAAATTTGATTTCAAGAGCTCTCAGGAGCTCTCTTTCATAACATCCCAGATTACATTCAGTTCACTCTAATTTAGCTACGTCTATTAGGATTAAACATAAGAAATCCTGTAAAATATTAGCTCTAAAAAACACAATAAAAGTACGGCTATATGTTGATTGAGGTTGGACATTTTGCACTTGTTTTGGCGCTGGTTATTTCAGTCATTTTGATTGTAGTCCCATCGATTGGGCTTTATCAGAATAAAACATCCCTTTCGCAGCTTGCAAAGCCATTAGTTTGGGCACAAGGCTTTTGGATTACTGTAGCCTTTTTTGTATTGATGAGTGCATTTTTGACGAATGATTTTTCAGTCAAGTATGTTGCAGAAAATTCTAATACACAGCTCCCTGTTTTGTATAAAGCCTCCGCAGTGTGGGGATCCCATGAAGGCTCTTTACTTTTGTGGGTATTCGTTCTGTCTTTATGGACAGTTGCAGTCTCTATATTCTCTAAAAGAATCCCCTCTAATCTAATCAATCAAACTCTTATAGTTCTTGGTGCTATAAGTTTTGGATTCTTGCTTTTTCTTCTGTTTACTTCCAATCCTTTTGAGCGATTAATGATACCTCCTATTGAGGGCCGAGAACTGAATCCTCTTCTTCAAGACTTTGGACTGACTGTTCATCCTCCTATGCTTTACATGGGCTATGTTGGTTTAGCTGTGCCATTCGCTTTTGTATTATCAGCTCTCATAAGAGGACAACTTGACAGCACATGGATAAGGTGGACGAGGCCCTGGACACTCATATCATGGTCTTTTTTGACGATTGGTATAACGCTTGGAAGTTGGTGGGCTTATTACGAGCTTGGTTGGGGTGGTTGGTGGTTTTGGGATCCGGTCGAAAATGCCTCATTTATGCCCTGGTTAGTTGCAACAGCCTTAATTCATTCCTTGAGTGTGAGTGAAAAGCGCGGCGCATTTAAGCAGTGGACTGTTCTGCTTGCAATCGGAGGCTTTTCATTAAGCCTACTTGGAACTTTTTTGGTGCGATCAGGGGTTTTAACTTCAGTCCATGCTTTCGCGACTGATCCAACAAGGGGCTTGTTTATTTTAATATTTCTATTTGTTGTGATAGGTGGATCATTAGTTCTTTACACTTGGCGGTCTAGTTTATTACAGCAAAGCAATCCTTTTTCTTTGCTCTCTAGAGAGACAGGGCTGCTGATAAATAATATCCTGCTAGTCACAGCCATGTTGAGTGTTCTTTTGGGGACTCTATACCCACTTATTTTAGATTCGCTCAACCTTGGAAAAATTTCGGTTGGAGCTCCCTATTTCAATGCAGTTTTTGTACCAATTATGATTCCTGGTGTTATTGCCCTTGCAGTTTTTCCATACGTTCGATGGAAGAAAGATTCGGTAGCTAGGGTTTTCAATTTGTTGAAGTTTGATTGGATTTGTATTGTTTTACTAACCTTACTGTCATGGATTTTCATTACTAAGAATATTTTTGTTATTGTTGCTATAGGGCTTTTTATTTGGGTGGTAATTCATGTCTTGGTTCTATTTCTTAAACGATTAAAAGCAAAATCTAAAATTACAATGGCATTTCTTGGTATGGTTGTTGCCCATCTTGGAATCGCCGTGTTCGTTCTGGGAGCAACTGTGACGACTCAGCTAGGAATTGAAAAAGACATCAAAATGACTATTGGAGAAACACAAACAATTGCTGGATATGATTTTGTTTTTAATGGCGTAAGCCCTCACGCGAAAGATAATTATTCTGGGTTCATTGGAGATATTAGCGTATTTAAAAACAATAAGAAAGTGACTCAACTTAACCCAGAAAAGCGTTTATACCAAACTGGAATGCCTATGACAGAGGCTTCAATTGACCCTTCAATAACTCGTGATCTTTATGTTGCGCTGGGAGAAAGTTTAGAGGGCGGCGCATGGAGCGTTAGGATTTACTATAAGCCACTGGTTCGCTGGATATGGCTTGGAGGGCTAATGATTGCTTTAGGTGCCCTTTTGGCATCTATAGATCGCAGATATCTTGTGAGAGTTAAGTTATGATTATTTCCTGGCAACTCCTTATTATGCTTATTTTTTCATGCTTATTTTTTGCATGGTTTTTTTATAGGCCAGTCAAGTCAGGCTTAAGTGATGATGAATCCAATATTGCAATTAATAAGCAGAGGCAAGAGGAGTTGGCTGTTGATATCAATCAAGGGCTCATTGATGATGAGCAGTTCCAAGTTGCAGAATCAGAAATCATTAACACTCTAGCTAATGAATTAAAGGATAAGAGTTCAAATAGCATTGAAATTAAACCAATGAATTGGTCTATTGTAATATTTATATTATTGAGCTCTCTATCAATAGCCATCTATTCTCAGTTGTCACCAAAGTTTCTTCCAAGTAGTCAAGTTTTATCTGAGCCAATGAGTATGAGTGAGAGTATCGAAAAACTTCAAACCTTTTTAGAAGAAAACCCAGATGACTTCCAAGCATTAAAGATGATGGGCTTAGCTCAGATTGGAGTAGGAAACGTAGATGATTCAATTGAGACTTTTGAGAGGGCATACCAAATTAACTCATTAGATATTGACCTATTACTTCAGTACGCAAGTGCCATTGCAGCAAAACAGGAAGGCCAATTCGATGGAAAATCTAAAGAACTTATTGAAGAGGCATTTAATCTCGATCCTCAATCCGAGCAAGTTCTATATTTTTCAGGTATTGTAGCTGCTCATGGGGGGGATCTTAAGGGAGCTATTGAGTTATGGGAGAAAGCGCTTTATCTTATGCCACTTGATCATCCAGATAGAAATATAATCGAAGAGGCTTTAGATACCGTAATGAATTTACAAGTAAAATAACCGCCATGAATAATACATTAGAACTAGCAAAATCTCTTATAAGCCAAGCATCAGTTACTCCTGATGATAATGGTTGTCAGTCAATCATTATTGAGCGACTTAAAAAAATTGGTTTTGAGATTCACCCACTTAAGTTTGGTGACGTTGATAACTTTTGGGCTACACGCGGAAATAGTGGGCCTATTTTCGCCTTTGCAGGACACACTGATGTGGTTCCAGCTGGAAATGAAGATGCCTGGAATACCTCCCCATTTGAGCCCACTATTAAGGGTGATTATTTGTATGGTCGTGGTGCAGCTGACATGAAGGGTGGCCTGGCATCCATGGTAACCGCAACCGAAAATTTTGTTAAAGATAATCCGGATCATAACGGAACTGTCGCTTTCCTTATTACCTCTGATGAGGAAGGAGTTGCGATTAATGGAACAGTCAAAGTCATGGATTATCTAAATGAAAATGATACAAAAATTGATTATTGTTTGCTTGGTGAGCCTTCGTCCACCTCTGTTACTGGTGATATTATTAAAAATGGTAGAAGAGGCTCATTGAACGGAGTGATAAATGTTAATGGTCAGCAGGGACATGTTGCTTATCCTCATTTAGCTAAAAATCCAATTCACTTTATTGCTCCAGCACTTAATGATTTGTGTCTTCAAGAGTGGGATAGTGGTAATGAGTATTTTCCAGCAACCTCGTTTCAAATTTCCAATTTTCATTCCGGCGGCGGTGTGACAAATGTTGTTCCTGGTGAAGCTAAAGTCATGTTTAACTTTCGCTACTCAACAGAAACCACAAAAGAAGAATTGATGGCCAAGGTTCATGAAATTTTAGATAATCATAATATTGATTACACTCTAGATTGGCACCATTCAGGTAATCCATTTTTAACTCCCGTGGGTGATTTAGTTTCAGCTTGCGTCAGAGCAATTGAAGAAACAAAAAATATTACTCCAGAACTTTCAACATCTGGTGGAACCTCAGATGGGAGGTTTATTGCCCAAGAAGGAACTCAGGTCGTTGAGCTTGGCCCTGTAAATGCAACTATTCACCAGATAAATGAGTCTATTTTAGTTAAAGACCTTGAAGATTTAAGTAGTATTTATACTAAAGTTTTAACCAGGATACTAGTCTAATTTCTTAAAATGAAATTTGATATCATTACACTCTTCCCTGAAATGTTTTCAGCTATCAAAGAAGAGGGAGTAATCTCAAGAGCGCTCAAAAATTCAATCATTTCGATAAGGGAATGGCAACTGAGAGACTATAGCAGTAACAAATATAAAAATGTAGATGATAAACCCTATGGTGGCGGTGCTGGGATGGTCATGCAGGTCAAGCCAATAAGGGATTGCCTTGCAAAAATAAAAGAATTAGAGCCTGAAACAAAGGTCATTTATCTATCACCTCAGGGTGAGCCCCTAAATCAAAAACTAGTTGAAAAGTTTGCAGAATTTGACTCATTGACGCTTCTTTGTGGGCGTTATGAAGGGATAGATGAACGGGTGATTGAAAATAATATTGACTATGAAGTTTCAATTGGTGATTACGTCATTAGTGGTGGAGAATTGGCCTCTATGGTTTTAATTGATGCGGTCAGTCGGCGGATAGATAATGTTCTTGGTAATAAAGACTCCCTCAATGACTCATTTACAGATAATTTGCTTGATCATCCTCACTATACAAGACCTGAAAGCATTGATGGTGAATCAGTGCCTGAGGTATTATTAAGTGGAAATCAAGCCAAAATCGATGCTTGGCGACGTGATCAGGCAATAAAGAAAACAAAGCTTAAGAGGCCTGATATTTTATCCAGCTATTTACTTGATTAAACAATCTCATGAATTGTTATTGAAAGGCCAATCGTATATAATTTAACAACATTTTAAATTAACAATCTATGACAATTAAACACTCTTATAAAGGCTCAAATGTTGCATTAATAACTCCGATGTTTGATGATGGAGCGGTTGATTATGATGCTTTAAATAACCTCATAGACTTTCATATTGATGCTGGAACGAGCTCCATTGTTTCAGTGGGCACAACGGGTGAGTCAGCAACTGTTGGTGTTAAAGAGCATCTGAAAATCATCAAACATACAATTCAGTATTCTGGTGGAAGGATTCCTATAATTGCAGGTACAGGGGCCAATTCAACTTCAGAAGCGATTGAACTGACTCAAGAAGCCAAAAACCTCGGTGCTGATGCTTGCCTTCTTGTCACACCCTATTACAATAAACCAACCCAAGAAGGTTTATTTCAACACTTCAAGCTCATTGCTGAGAGTGTAGATATTGATCAAATTTTATATAATGTACCTGGAAGAACGGCAGTTAATATGTCTGTAGAAACAACTGTAAGGCTTTCGGAAATCTCAAATATAATTGGTATTAAGGATGCAACTGGGGATCTAAAGGTGATTAAGGAGCTTGTTAATAATTGCCCAGAAGACTTTCTGTTGCTTACTGGAGATGATGCAACTGCAGTGGATTTTCTTATTTTAGGCGGTCATGGAGGTATCTCTGTAACTGCTAATGTTACGCCTAAGCAGCTTCAGAAAGTTTACATGGCAGCAATTGCTGGAAACTCTAACTTAGCAAGACAAGCTAATAAAGAGTTGACAAATCTTCATCAAAATTTGTTTGTTGAGTCCAATCCAATACCAGTTAAATGGGCTCTTCATAAAATGGGTCTGTGTCCAAAGGGAATTAGACTTCCTTTGCTAGTATTGTCCGAAGAATATAGATCTGTAATAGAAAATAATTTAAGGGAATTGAAATTGACATGAAGAAATTAAGCTTAACTAGTATTTTAATTATTTGTCTAGCCACTTTTGGTTGCTCAAAGGTAGCAGAACCGGTTAAAAATATTAGTTTAGGGAATCGACTTATTGACTATCAAGCTGATAATCAAGTAGATACTTTAATCATTCCGCCAGATCTTACTTCCCCTAATTTTCAGGGAGAGTATAGTGAAAAAGTTAAGTTGGAAAAAAATGAGCCTATAATTCAACTCGTAACTAATGTTGAGGTTATGAGAGATAAGTATCGAAGATGGCTTCTCGTTGAATCAACTCCTAACGAAGTTTGGGCAATGTCAAAAGATTTTTTCCGTTCATATGGGTTTAAAATCGAAAAAGAAAATAAAAAAATTGGTATTTTTGAAACTAATTATCTAGAAATAGAGACTGTTGTTCCAGAAAAATCACTTGGATTTATTAGAGCAGCATTATCTAAAGCTTTAAAAACCCAATATGGCCTCCCAATAGCAGATAAGTATCGTATAAGAGTTGAACCTACTGAGAATTCAAATAAAACAGAAGTTTACTTAACATTAAGTTCAATTGGTGAAGTTGCTAATGGTTCAATGAGGGTCTGGCAACCTAGAGAAAAAGATGTTGAGCTTGAAACTGAAATGCTTCTTAAATTTATGGTTTACATAGGCAGTAATAGTGAAGAGGCAGTAGAAAAGATAAATTTGGTAGATAATAAAACAGAATTAGCTCCCTCAATTGTTGAATCAGCTAATGGGGTAGCCTCATTAACTTTCCCATTTGATAAGAAGCAATCATGGAGGTACTTAGGCTGGGCACTTGATGAGCTTAATATTGAGATTGAAGATAGGGATAATTTTGATGGAAGTTACTTTGTCAAAATACCAAAAAATAAAGGCTTCCTTAGCAGGCTTATCTCAACTTCTTCAGATTTTGTGACCTATAAACTTTCAGTCAAAGAAGTTGATAAGTCCTTTTCTGAAGTTATTCTGAGTGAGTTAAGCGGCCAAGATGAAGAAAAAACTATTGAGTTTAGCTATGAATTCTTTGAGAGTATTCTTACTAAATTCTAACTTTATGTTATGGAAGATTTAACTAAATCATGCTATCAAATGATGATGTTAAATTAATTGCCAATCAGAACATACTAGTAGATAGTCTATCAGATGATGATTTAATTGAATTTTGTTCAATAGCAAATAATAAATATAGAGCTGGACAGCCTATTATTAGTGATGAAAATTATGACTTTATTTTCATCTCTGAGTTAGCTAAAAGATTACCTAATCATCCTTTTTTAAAACAAGTTGAGGTTGAAGTTGAAGGTTTCTCTGAAGAAAAAATCAAACTACCAGAAAAAATGCTTTCAACTGATAAAGCCTTCACATGGCTCGAAGTTGAGAAATGGCTAGAGAGGATTTCTAAATTTTCCGAAGAAATTACATTTCCATTAGATGATATTTTAGTCAAAGGAACTGCTAAGCTTGATGGTTTTGCGGGTTATGATGATGGAGTGAAACTCTACACTCGTGGGGATGGAAACAAGGGAAGTGATATTTCAAGAGTCTTTGAAAGGGGTCTTGGAATTTTAAATGACAGTGAAAGAGGTCAAGGCCCTGGTGAGATAGTGGTTAAGAGAAGTTATTTTGAAAGTCATTTAAATAGTCACTTTGAGTATCCAAGAAACTTTCAAGCAAGTTTAATCAAGGAAAAAGAGTTAGATCACTTTGCAAATGATGCAATAAACGCCAAGGCTGCTCTATTTGTTCCCTTTAAACAGCTTCCATTTTGGCAGGGCTCTATCAAGGAGTTTAGGAATCAGTTTGCTGAAATAGTCGTTGAATTAGAACATGGCGTAGATTTTGATATTGATGGAGTGGTTTTTGAAGTAGTCAATCCAGATTTAAAAATTCATATGGGGTCAAATCGAAAATTCCATCGCTGGCAAATTGCTTACAAAGAAAATAAAGACAAAGCTCAGGTGAGGGTTATTTCAATCACAGCGCAAGTTGGAAGGACTGGAAAAATTACTCCCGTTGCGGAGTTAGAGCCAACCCAATTGAGCGGCGCAACTATTTATAGAGCTACTGGCCATCATTATGGATTGGTTAAAGAGCAAGGCCTTGGCGCTGGAA